>NZ_JBFEFW010000015.1:0-160505 GCF_047229145.1 Brevibacillus jepli | reverse complement strand
TCCAAGACCCAGCATACAGGAGGCGCTTTTTTCTTTCAAAGCTCAAATTTCTTCATTACAGGAATGGCTCCTCGAAACTTCTACGTTTGAAGCGCTCCCGCCATTTATTCCTACGCGGACAGTCTATACCCACACAGGGGCGGAGGCCGAAGCGTAGACTGGAAATTCGCTTCTTCCCTCCACTACAGCTACTATTAATGTACAAAAAAGCGATGCAAGGCACTTGCCCTACACCGCTTTCTCGTGAATCATTCAATCGAATCCACCATTTTCTCACTGCTTTCCAACCGCTTGTGCTGGACATCTTCAAAGTGCTGACTGATTCGAGCGAGCGCAAAGGAAATGATGACCGAGAAGATCACGATACCGTAAAAGCCGGCTCCAATCCCAATGCCAATCCCTCCGGCGAAAAAGATCATGGCCGCTGAAGTCAGTCCCTTTACTTTCAAGCCGTCCTTCAATATGACGCCAGCTCCCAAAAAGCCGAGTCCTGTCACAATCTGCGCAGCCAAGCGCATCGGGTCCATCATCGTTCCATTGCCAGGTGCGCTGAATAGTTTCGTGCTGTAAATGGAAACGAGTGTGATGAGCGTGCAGGCTACAGACACATACATGTACGTTTTCAGTCCTGCAGGCTTGTTTCTGTGCGAGCGATCCCACCCGATAAACAAACCGAGAATCGCACTCACCACTACTCGTATATACATTTCCAAGTCATACTGCACATACAACCATTGTAAAATCTCCATCCTATTCACCTTCTCTTAGCGATAGAGACATGATATGTGCAGATTCGCAAAATAGACCGCCTTTTTCTAAACTTTACTCCCTTTCAATCTTCACTTCTGGACCTACAAAAACCTCAAACAACCGCTCCCAGGGAAGCTTGATCTCCATGCCCGCCAATTCTACGATTTCACCTTCAAACGTGTTGTTGCCGCGCTTCCCGATAACTAGCGATTGATTGGCAAAGTAGTTCTCGTACCAATCTTCGGCATGCGGTGTCAGCGCATCTCTCACAAATTCATTGACTTCCTCGTAATCATCTCCGAGGTTCCATTCATTCCCCTTTAACTCTTTTACGAGGCTGCGTGCTTCTGCCATCACTTCATTGCGGTAATGATGGTCATTCACAAACGACGACAAGAGCAGATTCACATGCGCTTCTGCAGCATGCTCGGTTAACGGTACGCCGAACTGATTTCCTTTCTCCAGAAAAGCAGATCGTTGCAGCGCTTGTCCCAACGCGCTCCCCATATTGTTTCCAGCCGTTCCCCAGGCAGTATAAGCAAGCAGCTCAGGCAGCTTCACTTCTTCTTGCAATCGCTCGATCAGCTCAGGATCGGCTTTGTTCGTGATCGTCACATCCGTAACCGCGACCTGCTTTCCTTCCTCCAGCAGATCATTGATTTCTTCGACGAACTCATCTAAGTCTTCACGTCTCTCTGCACTACTCTGCCCTTTTTTCTTTGGCGAATTGACCATTAATACGATATCTGCATCATCTTCATCCCGAACGTGTTTGCCACCTGCTGCGATAATATGCTTCTTTACATTCACATCAAAGGTCGTGTCTTCAAAAGGAGCCGTCCACTCGCTGCCATCCAGACCCGAATATTCGACCGCTACCTTCGGATGGATGCGCATTTCGTTCAAGGCGAGCCTACTCACCAAGACCGTTCCTACTTCATCCGCTCCGGGAAAAATCGCTACACGATCCTCCACATCCAGCTCCTTCGCTTTTTTAACCAAGGTCTCCCTCTCTGCCCGGTGAAGACCGTGGGGAGCGGCGTCATCCTGTGCCAGTACCAAATAATCGATGGTCCCATCCTCTACCCAGTCGATCAACAAGGAGTTGATCTTGTGGTTCCGCTCGCGGGCATTCAAGTAATCTTCCAGCACAGACTCGGGAATCTCTCTTTCCAGCTGATCGAGTCGATCCTTTTTTTCCGTCATGCCGAGGTTGTGTACCTCATCGTATAAAATCGCCCATTCTCTGATTTGTTCATAGTATTTCAATGTCTCAGGATCAGTCGCGGTCACCGCCAAGCGCTGAATCGTATCGAACACGTAGATCGGCTTTTTCGACTCTTTGTCTCTCAGTTTCTTGATGGCTTTGATATTGGATAGGGCATCTTCATACGATTGTTCATCGGTACGGGACGCAACCAGCCCGCCATAAGCCAGCATGCTGACAGAGATGACAGAGCCATCGACTTTGTTTGCTTGTTTGATCAGCCAATCGCCAATCTCTTCACCGTCGCCCGGAGTCATAAAGTGACCGAGCATGTCTTCATCCGGCATAATTGCTTCCACCCCGCCAGCCCGTGATGACATCTGGGGAAAATACGTATTGACTGGACGATCATCCAGGGGAACCAGGGCGAATTTGGCGATCGGCTTCGGTGACGCTTTTTTTGCCTGAACTGTGCTCGTCTGCGTAAGGGGAACCATGCCTGTCACTAGAGCTGCCATAATGACTGTTGAAATGACAACGCGCAACTTCTTCATAGATCAAATCTCCTCTCATCGTGAAAAGGTTTAATCAAGAACGGCATTCGCCAGACGTAATTGCTCTTGCAACTTCGCCACATGAATCAAACGCGGAATCGTCTTGTCAAAAAACGCGATGGCCGCAGCCGTACCTGCTGCTTGACCTGTTGCCATACAGCTCGGGGTCAGTCTGGTCGTAGCCAGCGCCTCATGCGTAGTAGAGATACAACGCCCCGCTGCTAGCAGGTTGTCGATGGAGTGAGGGATCAGGCATCGATACGGAATGTCGTAGGCGCCCTCCCCTTCGATATCTGCTGCCACTACGCCTTTGCCAGAAGGATCGTGGATATCAACCGGATAGCCACTTCGTGCGATGACATCAGGAAAACGCCGACCTGCTACCACATCTTCAATCGTCAAGCTGTACTCCCCGACGATTCTTCGCGTCTCACGTATTCCAATTTGCGTCCCCACTGCGGATATCGATGCTTGCGCGAAGCCTGGAACTTTATTTTTCAAAAATTCAGACATCAACAAAACTTGACGTCTCCCTTCTTCCTCCGCTTCCGTCAAATCCTCAACATCTGTCCCATCCAGCCCCTGCACCCGTGAACAATTGATCAGGACTTCATCACTTTCTGGCCCTGTGAAAAAAAGAACTTGATCCCGATTAATCGGAACACCAGACATCTTCCAATGCGTATAAAAGCCTTGGACCCCCGTCAAAGGAATAGACGGTAACTGCTCAAACGGCGTCTTATGATAAAACTCATCCGGATGATCAAGCATGTATTGCTTCACCTGCTCCAGGTCCACGCCCCGCATGCGAAACTTCATCGTCATCGGCTGTGTCAGTCCATCTGCTTCTCGCCCCTTACTCGTCGGCGCTCCCGCGAGATAGGCAATATCTGCATCTCCAGTCGCATCGACGAACA
Source organism: Brevibacillus jepli (assembly GCF_047229145.1). NCBI lineage: Bacteria > Bacillati > Bacillota > Bacilli > Caryophanales > Paenibacillaceae > Brevibacillus > Brevibacillus jepli. Next base: position 157,077 of record NZ_JBFEFW010000015.1, on the reverse strand, counting down.
CCTTTGCCTTGATCTCATACTTGCCCGATTTACTGGTCAGCGTAACAGAGGTGATGTCTGTCCCCGCTACATTCACCTGGTCGACAAAGCTGTGGACGAACAGCTTGACTCCCGCTTCCTTCAGCATTTCTACAGCTACCAGCTTGTAAATTTCCGGATGATACGGTGTAACTGTGCTGACGAATCCCACCGTATCCTGCAAATGTCCAGGCGAGCCTCCTCTTTCTTGCAAACGGTCGACAATTTCCTGTGCGATTCCTTTGATAACTTGCTCGCCTTTTTCTGTATGAAATGTCATCCACGGGTAGACGAGCGCAATCGTCGACATCCCTCCGAGAAAGCCGTAACGCTCGATCAGGACCGTCCTGGCTCCTGATCTTCCGCTGGCGAGAGCGGCATTGATTCCTGCCGGTCCCCCGCCAACCACGACTACATCTGCTTCCACTACTCGATTCATCTGCACCCACTCCTTGTTGAACTTCCTTTCATTCATGCTCAAAAGCTTCTTTTAATCTTTTAGACCCGTCATCGATACGCCTTCGATAAACTGCTTTTGGGCGAAAAAGAACACAATCAGAAGCGGCAAGGTCGCCATGACAGAGGCGCTCATCAGATGATGCCAAGCTGTTCCCACCTCGTCTGTAAACAGGGACAAAGCGAGCGGTAAGGTCATCAGCTCTCTGTCATTGATGAAAATTAACGGATCGTAAAACTCGTTCCAGCTCGTCAAAAACGTAAAAATCGTCAGCGTCGCAATGGCCGGCTTGGCTAATGGCAGCATGATGCTCCAGTAAATCCGCCAGCGCGAGCAGCCATCAATCATCGCCGCCTCCTCCAGTTCTTTCGGAATCCCGAGGAAAAACTGCCGCATGACGAACACACCAAAAATTCCGCCTGCTCCGAAAATCGGAAGCACAATCAACGGCACATGTGTATTGATGAACCCAAGCATGCGCATGAACAAAAACATGGGAATCGATGTCACTTCATGGGGGATCATCATCGTAGACAGCAGCACGAGAAAGACAACATTACGTCCTCGAAACGGAATTCGCGCAAACGCATAGCCCGCGATCGAAGCAAATAATACTGTCCCGATCGTGACCAGAATCGCGATGTACAGGCTGTTCCAATAAAATAGATGAAACGGCGTATTCGCCAAAACCTCCGTGTAGTTCTCCAACCGAATCGATGACGGAATAAACTCCGGCGGAAAGACAAATATTTTCGCCGGCTCTTTTAAAGACGTGGAGAGCATCCACAAAAAGGGCACCAGCATCAGAAGCGAGATCAATCCTAATGCCGTATAATGACCGCCGATGCCAAGTAACTTGCCCGCTTGCAATCCATGGCGATTATTCTTCATGGAACACCCACCTTTTTCTAAACTGCCACTGTAGGAGCGTAAAGACTAAAATGATAAAGAACAGCACAAAGGCAAGGGCAGAGGCATAGCCGAATTCAAAGTTTTTGAAGGCACGCTCCCAGATGTAATACACGAGCACCTTCGTACTGTTATCCGGACCGCCCTGGGTCATGACGTAAATCTGTCCAAACACCTTGAGCGAGCCGATGATCGTCAATAACGTGGTTAAAAACAGCGTCGGACTAATCATCGGGATGGTTATCTGAAACAATTGGCGTGTCCGGCTGGCTCCATCGATGCGTGCTGCCTCGTACAAATGGACGGGCACCTGCTGTAAGGCTGCGATGAACAGAACCATGTTCAAGCCCACATTCTTCAGGACACTCGTCACAATCACCACTGGCATCGCGAGCTTTGGATTGTAGAGCCAGGACGGTCCCGTAATCCCGAACAGCTGCAGAATTTGATTGATGAACCCAGTGTCTGTCGCAAACAAATACTTCCACACAATGGCCCAGACGATCAGCGATGTCATGACCGGAACAAAAATCGCGGTACGGAAAATCCCGATCCCCGGCAGCTTACGGACGAGCAGTAAAGCCAGCCCCAGCGCCAGCACGATGTTCAGTGGGACGAGTCCGGCAGAGAACGTAAAGGTATTGCCTACGACCGTCCAAAATTCTGCATCAGAAAAGAGTGCTCTGTAGTTATCCAACCCGATAAATTCTGCTTCTCCTAGCAACGGCCAATCCGTAAAGCTCATATACAGCGCAAGCAGAAGCGGGCCAAGCAACAAGGTGACAAACCCAAGGACCATCGGACTGACAAACAGCCATCCTGTCAGATTCGCTTCCCGGTTGATGGATTTCTTTTTAACGACTCTTGTCCTCTTGTCAGGAGAGAGCGGGACATTCACATTGCTCTCCATACGATCCTCCTTAGTTGTCAATCGCATTGCGCAGTGCATGGATTGATCGCCTGATTTCATCCTCTGTCGTCCCGATCGCCATCGCTCCAGCTAACAGGACGCGAACCCCCGTTTCCCGCAGAGCGTAAATATCTTCCGCCACAATTTTTCGCTGTGTCGGGACGATAATTGGAATGCCTGCTTTCTCTACGATGTACCGATACTTGAGCAGGTCGGCAAACGCAAGCCTCGTTCCGTACTCACTCCCCGGAATAATCGATGCTTCCAATGCTGTCATGGGAAAATGCCTCACTACTTCCAATCGGGACAAATCAAACTGATCATCGATGGCAAACGTACTCGCCACCCCGTCCATTTTTAAAAGAGCCGCAGGCAAATGATGTCCGTATATAGAGATAAAGTCGATTCCCAGCGGGTGAAACTGCTCGATTTCCTCCGGATTGAGCTCCTCCATGGACCCTCCCGGAACAATGCCAATCGGCCCTGCGAACTGGCTGCGCATCGTTTGAAGAAAGCTCGTATATTCCGCCAAGGTACCGAATCGATTGCCACTCGCCCGGTGGTAAACATTGATGTGCATCTTCAACCCGTCTGCGCCTTCCTCGATGGCTGCTCTCGCCAAAGCCCCATCGTTTTGCGGGAGACTGACCATGAGAAGAAACGGCTTTTCGTCTAACGCCTGTTGCAAACGATTCATCGTACCCTCCCCCTCAAATGACAACGGCCTGTTTTCCAGACCGTTGTGACTGCTTACTTTTTCATAATGGGATTGATCTTCTCTTCCAGCGATTTCACGATATCCGCAGGCTGTGCTGTTTGACCGAATAATTGATCGAAGCCAGCCAAAACCGCGCTATCGATTTTTTGCCACTCTACATGTCCTGGCTGTAAATGCGCCTTAGGCATTTCGTCGATGACCGCTTGCTTGATGTGGGCAGGGTCGGGATTGCCTGGCACATTCAAAAACGGATCGGAGTTTAAAACAGACAAGCGCGGCGGTACAAAGTAAGTCGAGGTCTCCTGGACCCCCTGTTCACTGGCAAGAAACTTGAGGAATAGCTTGGTCTCTTCCAAATGCCTCGTTCCTTTGAAGATCGAATAGCCTGCCTGACCGAGCATCGGTGCCGATCCTTTGGAACCCGCTGGCATGGGGGCAATGTCCCACTTGAAGTCCTTGATCGTACGTGCCTTCGAAACGTAGCTATACACATCAAAGAACATTCCGATTTTGCCGGATTCAAAGCTGACCTGCTCACCCGCCTTCGGATGCGAGCCATCTGTAAACATCATCCGTTGGAGCATGCTGAACGTCTCCACTCCGTATTGGTCATTCCACGTAAACTGATTCATGTCTTTGTCAAACGGTCCGCTGCCATTTGACCAGGAATAGGAGGAAAGGATGATCCATGTTTTCCAATCGCGGAAGAAGTTGGCCCCGTAGATTTTACTCGCTCCGGTTCCGCTGGAGAGGGTCTTGGCCGACTTCTCGAATTCCTCCCATGTCCATTTTCCTTCCTTCGCCAGATCGTTCGGGGATTTCAAGCCTGCCTTGTCAAACAAGTCTTTGTTGTAAAACATCACAGTTGGCGGCGTAGAGAACGGCAGTCCGTACAATTTGTCGTCCTTTTGGAACAGCTCCAAGGTCGACGGAATGAAGTCGTCCATTTTAAAAGCCGCGTCGCTTTTCACATCCGATACATCTTCCAGTATTCCGTTTTCCATAAACTGCGGAACCATCCGCTCAGACACCCATCCGATATCCGGCAGCTCCTGACCCGCTGCGAGAACCGTCACCTTTTGCTGGTAATCCGGGAAAGGCACAGATTCCAGCTTCACCTTAATCGTCGGGTTCGCCTGCGTGAATTTTTCGCTGAGCTTCGTATACAGGTCCAGATGTGCTTGATTGCCCCATGTCAAAAGCGTAATCTCGACAGGCTCCTTCTTGCCTGTTGCCGAATCTCCGGGTGTGGTCGCAGTATTGCTGCACCCGAATGTAAACGCTGTCAATACGGTAGACAATGCCAAAAGGATTGCCTTTTTCATGGCGTACCTCCTTATCTATTTTCCGTATCACCAGTATAAAATTAATTGAATAGTAAGATAAATCACGCAAAATTTAGATTTGGTATGAGATTTAAAGATCTTCTCTGCCTGCGAGATCTCGGTAGCTACCCGGTGTCAGCCCGACTTCCTTTTTAAACACAATCATGAAATGCTTCGCGCTCTGATAGCCCACTAATCTGGCGATATCATACACCTTTAGACTCGTCTCCTGTAACAACTGCTTCGCCCGCTTCATCCTCGACTGTGTGATGTAGTCAGAGACGTTCTCCCCTGTCTCGGCCTTGAACAATTGGCTCAAATAAATCGGGTTCAAATGAACAGATTCCGCCAGCGTCTGAAGTCTCAGATCGCCGTCCAGATGATCGTGAATGAATGCTTTTACCTTGCGAATAATTTGCCTTTCTTCTCTGTGGCCAACGTCAGCGCTGCTTTCTTCTTCCCGAGCGTTCTTTTTGCGATCCAGTGCTTGTCTGATTTTCGAGAGCGTGCTCACCAGCTCTAAACGGTCAATCGGCTTCAAGAGATAGTCGGAGACCTTGTACTTCAATGCTTTCTGTGCGTAGTGAAAATCACCATAGCCACTAATAATCACGATAGGCAGCTCCTCGTACATCTCCCGTATTTTCCCGATCAGCGCCAAACCGTCTACTTCCCTCATGCGGATATCCGTCACAATCAAGTCAGGCATTTCCGTACGCAAAAAATGCAGAGCTTCCTTCCCGTTCTCCGCCTCTGCCATGATGGCAAATCCAGACGTTCCTTTTTCAATTAACATTCTCAAGCCTTCCCGAATCATTCTCTCATCTTCCACGAGCAATACTTTGTACATGGCGTGATTCTCCTTTCTCGTACCCAATGGGAAGCTTCATCGTGATTTGGGTGCCTTGCTCCAGGCTGCTCGCGATGGCAAGCCCGTACTCATCCCCGAATAATAAGGTCAGCCGCTGGGAAATGTTTCGCAATGCTGTCCCATTATGTGAGCTGACTGCCACCTCATGCTGCTGCATAGGAGTACGCAGGCCTGCGAGCAGCCGACGCAATTCGTGTTCGGACATTCCCTTTCCATTGTCCTTCACGCTGATGAACATCACCTTCTCTTCGCACCACGCCGCAAGCCAAATCGTCCCCCCCTTTTCCTGATGCTCCATCCCGTGTGTAATCGCATTTTCAATCAAGGGCTGCAACAGCAGCTTGGGGATACGCTGATCCAGGAGCGTTTCCTCCACATCCATATACACGTGCAGACGATCTCCCAGGCGAATCTTTTGAATACGGACGTACGATTCGAGCGATACCATTTCCTGTGCCAGCGTCACGAGGCCATCCTCCCGAACGACCGTATAACGCATGAGTTTTCCGAGCGAAGAGACCATGTCCGACACATCGTAATTGCCAGAGCGAATGGCCATCATATTGATCGATTCGAGTGTATTGTAAATAAAATGCGGATTGATCTGGCTCTGTAGGGCAGCCAGCTCCGCCTCCCGCTCACGCAAGCTGCTGAGATAGACCTCATTGACCAGACGATTGATCTCCTCGACCATCTGGTTAAATTGCTCGCTCAGCTTCCCGATCTCGTCTTGCGAATCGACAGGGACGCGTTCATGAAAGTTCCCCCGCTTTACTTGCAACATTTTTTCTTTCAATTGAACGAGCGGCTTGCTAAGCGAATAGGAAAAATAAATCGCGAGTCCACCCGCGACAAGCAGAAACATCGCCGCAATCAGCATCGTAAAGCTGCGCAAGCTATTGGATTCTGCGAGCAGGATATCAAGCGGAATCAAACTCATCACCACAAGCCCCGTCTCGTTCGATTGATGATCCACGAAGAGATAGCGTTGTCCATGGATGATCATCTGGTTGGCATCCTCACGATGTAGCCCATCTGTTTCTCGCAGCAAAGTACGATAGCCCGGCGAACCCTCGCTCTCTCTCTTTTCATAAAACAGCTCGTTGCCCTCATTTACGATGATCAAGCTCCCGTCCTTGGTAAAAGGCATATCGGATAAAATCTGGTCAAACATGTCCATTTTCATGTCGATCTTAATGATGCCCAGCGGCACTTTTGTATAGGGATCTCGCAGTAAACGAGCTACAGACACATAGCGCTCCGAAGAGGAATCCAAATAATAGCCGGGTCGATGCTGTGGGATACTCACGGCTGCCCCCTGCCCCTTGATCACGCGCGAATACCATCCCTCTTCTGTCAGATTCCCCTTACTCTTCATGACCGAAGGGTCCAGATTGGAAAAAATCATGCCGTTTCCCGCGATGATTTGAATTCCTTTTACCTCTGGCCGACTGTACGAAAGGCTGGATATGTACAGCGTCATCTTCTCCCTTTTTTCCATCGACAAAAATGAAGTGGCCGACGTATTCGTACGTATATCTTTTAAAATGGACAGGACTTCTGGATCGTAGAGCGGCATGAGTGATAGACGCTTCATCTCCCTTATATTGCGCTCCAGATTGCGATTGATCTGCCCCACAATCTGCCCTGTATATTCAGCGGTTCTCGATTCAGTAGAGTCCGAGAACTTGCTGTATGTGATGATTCCTTGCAAGCTTAGCGGGACCGCGATCAGACAGAGAAAGAGAGTAAGAATTTTCGCCCGAAGCGTACCTTGCCAAAATAATGTCGAGACTTTACTCGCCAGGGTGTTCATGATTGCCCCCTTGCATTTATTTGAATAATCAGTTTTTATCCCACAAAAAAATCCGCCAGGTCAAATCCTGACAGTCATCGCCACTCAATCTATTTCGATTCCCATGTAAATGCAATCGTAGAATGTATCCTCAATCAAGAATTCCCTCGTCAAAACACCGATTTCTTTGAAGCCTAGCTTCTTGTACAACCGAATTGCAGATTCGTTGTCTGAACGGACCTTCAGGTTTATTTTTCGTATCACATTTGAATGCTTGGCCCACTCCAATAGGGATTCCAATAGCAGTCTCCCAATACCCGAGCCCCAAAACTCTTGCAAGACACTAATCCCAAATTCCCCAGCATGCCGCGGCCTCCCAGCATCGGAAACATTTGTATACTATTAAAACAGAAAAACGGACGCCTGTTAACGTCCGTTTCTGTCCTGTACGACTATTTGATTGTTTTATAGTAGAGGACGGTATCATGCAAGCTGCCGTCTGCTGACCGGGCAAACTCCGGGATGCGTCCTGCTTCCTGATAGCCCATTGACTGATATAACTGGTTGGACAAATCACCGGCTCGGGTATCCAAAACGAGGAGGCTGCGGTTTTCAGCAAGTGCTCTCGCCTCTGCCAGCAGCATCAGCCCACGGCCAATTCCTTGTCGCTGCGCTGTAGGATGAACCATGAGCTTAGCAATTTCGGCCCGATGCAATCCGTTTGGTCGGCTCACCAAATGCAATTGGATGGTTCCAACGATGACATCTTCCTGTACAGCCACCCATATTTTCACATGCTCATTCGGCACCGCAGACCAGTAGGCGTGTGCTTCTTCGAGCTGTAAGGGCGGCAAAAAGCCGATGGATGCTCCATCTTCTACGACATCCACCAGCAATTGGGACAGCTGACGCATTTCTTCCTCTGAAAACTCGCTTTTTTCCTGATAACATAGTGCTACCTTCATGAGAGCTCCTCCAAATTGTTTTTAAGGTCGATAACCGTACATACTGAAGACAAACAGCAAGCATAAGTAAATGATAGCAGCGGGTACAATGGTAAGGGAAATCAAAAACCGTTTCTTCACACTGCTGGCCTTTCTGAACAACCAAAAGTATATGAACAGCAGGATGAAAAGAAATGGGACAAAATAAAAGCCGAGCATGAATCCTACCCAATCCGAGTTGGTCTCCCAAAACTGCTCTGGTACTGGCAGGCGATGATAATCGCTATAAATCTGTTCTTTTCGCGAGATAAAAATGTATGAAAGCACGAGGTAGTAACCGAAGATAACGAATTTCAGCCAAGGTTTGATCTGTTTCGCGGCCAGTGTTATGGAAAAAATAATGCCTAATATAAACCATAAAGCCATGTATTCCATCGTGATCCCTCCTACGAAGGATTATAAGGATGGTATCTTCTGGAGATAAGTACCAACATTTTTTGGTACCTCACCCTCACGTGATTGCAAGAGTCGACAAAATTTGGAATACTCCCTATAATAGACTTGTCAAACAACATGGTTTGCGAGTTTCTTAAGTAAATAAAGCTCACTACCTGTAGGAGATGATCACGATAACGTACGCTCTATCGTTCTTTCTGTCGTTTTGTATCGTTATGGTGCTGATTCCGCCACTGGGCAAATTGGCATTCCGCCTTGATTTTGTGGACAAGCCTCGTAAAGACGTAGAAAGAAAAATTCATCGGGAGCCTATCCCATTAACAGCCAGCTATGCTATCTTCGTCGGATTTGCTGCGTCGTTCCTTCTATTCTCGAAAGAGTCGACTGGGCAAACGCTCGCTGTTCTGTCAGGATCACTATTGTTGCTTATCATCGGTACCATTGATGATTGGTACAAGACACAAGGCAAGGATTTTTCCGCCCTGCCCAAGCTGATCGTTCAAGTATCGGCCGCCGTGATTGTCTACATGTCGGGCATTACATTTTCCGGCTTTTACAATCCATTGAGTGGCGAATATATTTTGCTCCCGGAATGGTTGCAGTTCATCCTCACCATCCTGTGGATTTTCGGGGTAACGACTGTCATCAATTTTTCGGATGGCATGGACGGCTTGGCTGGAGGGCTTTCTGCAATCTCCGCAGGCACACTCTTTGTCGTCGCCGTGGTCAAAGGGCAAAGCACATCTGCGATTATGGCCATCAGTCTGATCGGTGTTGCCTTGGCTTATCTGCGGTACAACAAACCGCCCGCCAAAATTTTCATGGGAGATGCAGGCGCGACTTTTCTCGGCTTTATTTTGGCCGTCATTGCATTGGATGGTGCCTTTAAGCAGGCAACGGTACTCTCCTTGTTCATTCCGATTTTGGCACTCGGAGTACCGATTTTCGATAACCTGTTTGTGGTGACCAAGCGCTTCCTGCAAGGGAAACCGATTTACCAAGCAGATGCCAGCCAGGTTCATTATCGCTTGCTGCGCTCCGGACTCAATCCGAAGCAGGTCGTCACCTTCCTGTGCTTGATCAGTGTCTGCTTCAGTCTGACATCGATTATCCTGCTCCTGCTGGGAGTATAGGTCATAACGAAAAAATGCCGCTCGGGCTCATGTCCCTGCGGCATTTTTTATAGGCTTACACGAAGGCTCTCTTCGCTGTTGTGGTGGTCTGAACCGACTGAAAGCCTGTCCGTTCATACAAGGCAATGGCAGGCGTGTTGTGCGTACCTGTGACGAGGTATGGCTGCTGGCCTTTTTCCAGCGTTCGGTTCACAAAAAAACGAACAAGCTCCTTCCCGTAGCCTTTTCCTTGATGCACGGGATCTACGAACACATCGTAGACTTCGCCATGTCCTGTGATGATCAAGGACCCTACGAATACGCCCTCATGCTCGAATAAGTAAATATCCTCTCGCATTTCGTTCAGCAGCCATTTCTTCCATGCGTCCATCGTTTTCTCTGGATAGTCTGCCAATCGATATGGCTGAAGATCGATGCCTTTGCGCACCTCAAAGTAAGCGTCACTTTGCGCTTGGATGTACCTATCCATATCAGGCTCCGTGAATTTTCTCACTTGGAGTGTCGGCTCAGGTCCGATCTCGCCTTTGTATGTCATCAGATGATGTCCCCAGATTGGGGAAAAACCACGCTTGGCAAAAAAATCAGCGCCTTGCTCTTGGTCAATGCGAAAGGTAGCCATGACCGCCGTCGGCTTCTCCTCGTGCTTGGAGAGCTCCATCCAAATCTTATCGAATAGCTGAGAGCCGATTCCTCGCTTTCGATAGTCAGGTCGTGTGTAGACGTATAATTCGGCGGTTCCGTCTTCGCCGGAGGAGTTCAAATCATACGTGCCACAGCCTATCATTTGACCGTCTTCCTCCCAGATGTATACTGTCGCTTTATCCACAAGATCGGCAATCTCTTCCGTCCTCCAAAGCATGCCTTCGCCAATCATCGTTACGATTGTCTCTTTGTCTGTTGATTGTGCTTCTCGTATCATCCAGGCACTCCTCCGTTCTCTCCCATTAGCTCTGCTGGACGGTTGCTGCCTCTGCCGCTTTTTCCAGCTGCTTGCGATGCTGCAGGCAAGCCTCGCATCTTCTGCTTTTTCTCCCGAAAGCTGTGTAGTATTTGCTTTTTTTACAAGATCGGCACGTAATGTACAACGAGCTCGACAGATTGTAGTTCTCTTCTGGTGTGTTTGTTTTCAGGTGTACCGTCTTGTTGTACTTGATGAGCAAATGAGCCGTATGGATGGCATCGACCAAGGCAGAGTGCAGCCTGCCTTCCTGAATGATCCCTGCCGTGTCGATCGCTTCCTTGAGGCTCATCTGTTTGCGATCAGCCAAGAGCATGCTAATAGGTGGTTGGATATCGTTGTAGTTGCGCATCCAGTTGAAGTCCAGACCAAATCTGGCACAATGCTCGATCATCAACCGCTTGTCGTCTTGCCCCCAAGTGCACAAGTAGTATTCAGAATCGGTGCCGATCCACTTCATAAATTCTGTAAATGCTTTTTGAAACGGGATAAAGGTCGGCATGTTCTCTTTATCGAGACCGATGAACTTGCGCGTTCTCTCCGTTATTCTGCGTTCAATAGCTGGAAAGGTGTAGCGTTGAAATGTATCGACCTCCACCCCATTTTTTCCGGGCACGACTTTTGCCGCTCCGATTTCAATAATTTCCGGGATCTTGTCTCTTTGATGAGTCAGTGTCGTTTCAAGGTCAAAAACAATGATCTGCAAGCGTAATCACATCCTGTATGTATTGTCTCTATTATGGCTTGTATCGGGTAAAGAAAGCAAAACAAAGAAAAGCGGTTGCCTCTTTGGCAACCACCTGCTCAAAATTCCTTACTCGGGGGATTCTTACCCTTGTTCGTCGACTTCGCTTGGCAATTATGCGGATTGCCTCGTCAACTGGCGCAACCCGTAGCTCATCCTCGCTATTTGCGCTGACTCATCCCGGAAAAATTCGATCCAGAGGATAGAGTCTCTTCTTTGGAAAACGAAGCTGTCCCTTTGTACCGGAATGAGCGGATAGGAGAGACCATCCACCTCTACATACAGCTTGCCTTCCCTTTTCTCAATCGAGGCGCTCACCCATTCCTGCGAAGAATAGTGACCCTCGTATTCAGAATGCTGCTCTTCTGTGAGTTCGTACGGGTCATACGTATACAACGGGGCGTCAGCCGGTCTGGTAAAATAGCTGTTCAAAAAGCCAAGAACCAACTCTCGAACCGCTACACCATCGAGATTGACGAGAATCACACCCGTCATTCCTTGATCCGGTATCGAAAAAATGTGAGAGCTGATTCCCTTCAGCGAACCACCATGCTCTACCAGCAAGCCATCCGGGAAGGCAGGGGAGACCATTAGTCCGTAGCCGTAAGAGCGATGCCCGTCAACACGAGCAAAAGGAGTGAGCATCTGCCCGACACTATCCGCAGTCAAAACAGGTGTCGGCTTCCTGTCAGCCCCCAGGCGAAATACTTCCAAGTAAGCGAGTAGATCATTCACGGTTGATTTGAGGAAACCTGCTGCTCGCATGGCAGGAGCATCATGCCAGATGGGCGCGGCAATGATTTGGTTTTCGTCGTCGATTTTTTTGGTGGTATACAGGATCGTGACATCTTCCTTGTCTGCCAATTCATCCACAGAGAAAACTGTTCTGTTCATACCCAGCGGCTGCAAAATATGCGTCGTCACGTATTCTTCGTACGTCTGGTTGCTGACCCGCTCAATAATCGTCCCGAGAAGCCCGTATGCATCATTATTGTAGCTAAAGGCATCCCCTGGCTCCGAGAGCGGCGTCCCTTCGAATCCGGCTATGGCTTCCATGACATCCTCGTACGTATCCAAATAAGGAACCGTCTTCAGTTCGTCCTCTGCCTTGGTTCCGATGACTGCCGGATCATTCTCCATACTCCGTCTCATCGCACCGTCTAAGTACGGCATGGGCGCTATTCCTGGCGTATGTGTCATGAAGTGATGAATCGTCATGCGTGCAGTCAGCTCGTGGTCACCCGCACGAAACTCAGGCAAGTACTTTACGACCGGATCGTGGATAGATAGCTTGCCTGCTTCCTGCAGCTGCATAATCGCAAAGCAGGTAAACGATTTGGTGATGGATGCGATGCCAAACACGGTATCGAGGGAAAGCGGTAGCCCAAGTTCCCTGTCGCGATAGCCGAACGTTCCCTCGTACAAAAGCTCTCCGTCACGAGCAACTGCAATGGCCGCGCCCGGAGCCTTCGCCTCGTCGAGTAACCGCTGTGCATACTCCTCGAACTGTTCCTTCCATTCCGTCATTGTTATCAGCTCCCCACCGCTTGATCGTAAATCGCTTTTGCCACACGGGCGATGGTTAACTGTGCCGCTTCTGTGTCGGTCACGCTACGCGATAGGGCGGTTATGGCAATCATTCCTTTTCCTTCGGGCAAGTAAATGATTCCGGCATCATTGACAACAGCATTGACGGTCCCTGTCTTATGCGCGACTTTTGTTCCTTCTGGCAACAAGTACGGTAGACGACTGTTGTAATGCTGACGGAGCAGGATGTCTTGCATGAGCTCGCAGGAAGCCACTGTCAGTATTTCTTTTCGCGCGATCATGATCAGGAGACGGTTCAGCTCGGCAGGTGTCGCTACGTTATTATCAAGAGTAGGTATCGAAACATCGTGGATCAATTCATAATTACCTGAATCTTCTCTTCGCATGAATTCATCAAAGCCTGCCTGAGATGGTGCTGGTTCGTTCATGCCGACACAGTGATTGAGCAGCTCCCAACACGTATGCCGCAAATGAATTTGCGTAAGCCCCAGCTCATGCATGTGTTCATTTACTTTGTCAATGCCACCGATCAGTTCGAGGATTTGGTCTGTCGCGTAATTATCGCTGAGAATCGTCATCAGTGTCGCCAAGTCTTTTACCGTCAAGGCCGCTCCCGCATCCAGCTCTTGTAAAATACCAGACCCTGGCACACGATCCTCCCACTTCAGTGTCACTCGCTGGTCAAGACGGATTCGTCCTGCCTCCACCTCGCGCATCAAGGTAACCATGATGGGGATTTTGAATGCGCTCGCCAGTTGAAACAGCTCTTCATCCAAATGCCCAGCTGCCTCTCCAGACTCCAGATGTACGGCTGCTATCCCAAAAATACCAGGTGCGTCTTTGAGCACGTCTTCTACTGCTTGTTGCCATGTCATGAAAATTCCTCCCCCATCGCCGCGAAATGGCCAACACATGGATGATCGTGTCGGCCCTCTCATTATGCGCTATTTTTCTTTGTATCCCCACTTGAAGTCGATGTAGCCCAACGGATCGACCGTGATGCCCTTTACCTTTTCATTTTGTACCCATGAATTGACGCTGGAGTACACACCTGTTACCGGCATTTCTTCCATCAGGATGCTCTCTGCTTCGATCAAATACTGATTGCGCTTCGCCTCATCTGGCTCGGCGTACGCCTTTTTCACCAGATCCACGTATTTCTCGCTAAACCAGAAGGTAGAGTTGTTGGAGCTGTACTTCTCCATCATCAGCTCCAGGAAGTTGACGGAATCGTTGTAATCTCCCGTCCAGCCTGTTCGAGAAATCATGTACTTCCCTTGCTCCTGATCATCGAACATTACCTTTAATTCTTTGTTGATCAGCTTGACGTCTACACCCAATGCTTGTTTCCATTGGGCTTGCAGTGCTTCGGCAATCTTCTTGTTGAGGTCGGAGGTGTTGTAGAGATAGGTAATTTCGGGCAGCTGGGTGATGCCCATTTCCTTCATTCCTTCTGCCAATAACTGTTTCGCCGTCTCCACGTCATTATCCTTGAAATATCCCTCTGGCTTCAGAGAGGCGGAAAGTGGCACGAAGCCCATCAGCGGAGTCTGTCCTGCTTGACCGATGTTTTCTGCGATGTCATTGCGGTTGATCGCATAGGCAAACGCTTTGCGGATTTTGCTATTCGTAAATGGCGGCTTCTCCGTCTGGAATAAGAGATAGTAGTTGGTGGCACGTTGCATCGTTTGCAGCTTGCCTTCGTCGCGCAATGGTCCGATTGCATCCGCAGGCAGACCGCTAATCGGACCACCAGCCCAATCCAGCTCGCCGCTATTGAACAGCTCCAGCTCGGTATTCGTGTCTTCAATCATGGAAAACTCGATTTCGTTAAACTTCACGACGTCTTTTTCCCAATAGTGCTCGTTTTTGGCCAGCTCGATCTTGTTTTTATGCTCCCAATTCACCAGCTTGAACGGTCCGTTGGTCACGATCGACTCCGGCTTTTTCGCCCAATCCGGATTGGCCTCTACCACCTTTTGATGGACAGGATAGTAGAAGGTCGCAAGTGTCAGGAAGTAAGGGGTAGGGTTTTCCAAGGTGACTTGCAAAGTCTTGGCATCGACGACCTTGATTCCGACATCCTCTGCCTTCGCCTTCCCTTCGTAAAATGCGCGGGCATTTTTGATCGGATAGTACTTGTAGGCAGAGCCACTAGCTGTCTTCGGATCGAGCACGCGCATCCAGGCAAAAGCGAAGTCTTGAGCCGTAACCGTGTCCCCATTGCTCCACTTGCTGTCGCGCAATGTAAAGGTGTACACTTTTTTGTCCTCAGATACTTGAATGTCCGATGCAACGGAATTAACTGGCTTGCCATCCTTGTCCAATCGAACGAGCCCGTCGTACAGCGAACGAATGAAAGCACCGGAAATGACATCGTTGGACATACCCGAGTCGAGTGTTTCAGGCTCGGCGGCGTTCATGTGCAAAACCTGGGCTGCAGCCGGCTGTGCAGGAGCCTGCTGTGCTGGTGCTGGTTGCTGCTGAGTGTCTGGAGCCGATTGTGTTGGCGTGTTTCCGCTGCTACAGCCTGCAAATAGTCCCGTAAGCAAAACGAAGAGACTTGTAATGACAACTGGTCTTTTCATGCTGTACCCCCCTGTTTGAGTCGGATAACCGATTATTGAATAAATATTCTGCAAATTTTGTGCCATTCGTATTTTCGGCTGTTCTTTTCCTGATTTTATTCAGCGTTGAATACTTTTACCCGAGTTGATCCGACAAGCTTCTACCGTTAGTCTCTGTCACGCAAAACAGAAGTATTCATGATTGAATACTTCTATTCATCCGCGCATATTGGGGCTGTATCCTCTAGCTGATGGCTGGCTCATACATGGAAACTGCATCACATGACCTCCGGCAGAAAACGATCGGGACATGCTTTTGCTTGGCCAGCTTCTTCATATTTTTGCTCAGGCTGTGACTGACGAAGTTAATAAAGACAAGAACGAGCTCTGTATCAGAAGGAATCGTCGCTTTCACATCGGATTTTTTGCGTCCAGATACGTGATATACATTCTGAAACCCTTTGTTCTGCAACAAGCTCTCGATTTCTGCTACCCGATCTCCTCCCACCACAAGAACGCCTGCCATATGAAATTCCTCCTCTCATTTTTTGCGAGCTCTATCTATTATTTTTCCGTACGAGCCTGGTGGAGCTTTGCCTCTTGCTTATCCGTCGGAATTCTGTACTTTTCCGTTCGTTCAATCTGCACCACTTGAGAATCGTGAACCACAATATGTATGGAGCCGTATTCCAAACCGTCCAGTGCACGCGCGATTTTCTCTAATAAAAGTTCATCCAAGGAAATCTCTTTCTTTGCCATGGGGCTCTCCCTCCTGTTCGAGAAAAATTTAATACACATTATTCCGACCTTTTTAGTGTGTTTAATATTCTGATAATACCTCTTGATCCCCATTACTGTCAATATTAAACAGTTCGACGATCAAGAGGCTCTTCTTGCTTACATCATCATCAACTCATTTTTTAAAGGAAGACGAAAGCTCCGTGCAGCTATTCGCGCCTTTTATGCCAAATGACAGGCGACGTATCTGTCGTTGCCAACCTCGCGAAAAGCGGGCACTTCCAGTCGGCAAATGTCTTGCGCAAACGGGCAGCGCGTGTGGAATTTACAACCTGACGGCGGATTGGACGGGCTGGGCATGTCTCCCTGCAAAACGATGCGTTCGCGCTTTCTCTTCGGTATCGGGAGAGGGACAGACGAAAGCAATGCTTTGGTGTACGGATGAAGTGGCTCCAAAAACAATTCATCCCGAGGCGCCAGCTCCACCAATGATCCCAAATACATGACGCCGATCCTTGTGCACAAGTGCTCCACCACACTCAAATCATGCGAAATAAACAGGTACGTCAGCTGCCTTTGCTCTTGCAGCTGGGCAAATAAATTGATGATCTGGGCTTGGATCGACACATCCAGAGCTGATACCGGTTCATCAGCGACGATGAAATCCGGGTTCAGCATAATGGCCCGTGCAATCCCGATCCGTTGGCGCTGACCGCCCGAGAACTCATGCGGATACCGATCGATATGATACGGTGCCAGTCCGCATAACGCCATGACCTCCAAGACTCTTTCCCTTACCTCCGCAGGCGGGAGCAGGCCGTGATCAAGAAGTGCTTCCCCCAGTGCTTCTCCGATTCGCACGCGCGGATTCAGCGAGCTGTACGGATCTTGAAAAATATATTGCATCCGCGGGCGCAATGCACGTAGCTCTTGTCGATTCAACGCATGCACATCGATTCCCTGAAAGCGGACTTCGCCAGCTGTCTTTTCCATAAGGCGCAGGATGGTTCGGCCTGTCGTGCTTTTCCCGCTGCCGGACTCCCCGACCAGTCCGAACGTCTCGCCTTTTTTGATGGAAAAGCTAACATCATCGACCGCTTTGACATGACCAATGGTCCTGCCCAAAAACCCTCCCGTAATCGGGTAGTATTTTTTCAGTTGGCGCACTTCCAACAAATTACTGTCCACGGGCAATCTCCTCCTCATACAGCCAGCATGCGACCTTCCTGCCGTCTCCTCCATCGCGCAAAGGGGGCTGCTTCACCCTGCATATGTCCAAGCATTGATCGCAGCGGTCATGAAAATAGCAGGATTCTCTGAGTGTCGTCGGATTCGGTACTTGGCCTGGGATTGAATACAGCTTGGCTTTGCGCTGATTCAGCACGGGCTTGGAGCGAAGCAAGCCTTGTGTATACGGATGCTTTGGTGCTTCGAACAGCTCGACGACAGGAGACACCTCGACCACTTTTCCCGCGTACATCACGACGACATGATCTGCCATCTCCGCAACGACACCGAGATCGTGCGTGATGAAAAGAATGGCTGTCTGAGCTTCCTCCTTGATCTTGCGCAGCAGATCGAGAATTTGCGCCTGAATCGTCACATCCAAAGCAGTCGTTGGCTCATCCGCAATCAGTAGGCGCGGATTACAAGAGATGGCAATGGCAATCATAATGCGCTGCAGCATGCCTCCGCTCAATTCATGGGGGTATGATTTGGCTATTTCTTTTGCCCGCGGGATTCCGACCAGCTCAATCAGCTCGATGGCTCTTGCTTGTGCTGTTTTTTTGCTTAGGCCTTGATGCTCGATAATGGGCTCCATGATCTGCTCACCGATGGTCAACACCGGATTGAGAGAGGACATCGGCTCCTGAAAAATCATTGCCAGCTCATTACCGCGGAGCTTGCGCATTTCTTCCTTGCTCACTTTTCGCAGATCGCGTCCAGCAAACCATATCTCACCCGAGACGATGTTGCCAACTGCCTCGGGAATCAGTCCCATCAATGACATGGCTGCCGCGCTCTTGCCGCAGCCCGACTCGCCTACGATGCATACGGTCTCTCCTTCATGCACACGCAGATTGAGGGCATCGACTGCTTTTACCACGCCTTGTTCGGACTTGAAGTAGGTGCTTAAGTTTTGGATTTCGACTAAAGCATTCATGCTTGGCTCACCTGCCTTTTTGATGTATGGAAAGTATCTGTAGTGGAGAGGGAGAAGTGATTTCCAGTCTACGCTTCAACCTACGCCCCGCAAGGGGTAGCACTGGCCGCTTCGAAAAAAATGGCGGGAGCGCTTCAAACGTAGAAGTTTCGGTGAAGTATTTCATAAGTGAAGCTGAAATTCCCCGCCATTTTTTTCGAAGCTGGGATGGGCTCCAGAGGCGCTTGGACTGGAAATCACTTCTCCCTGCGCAGCTTCAGTATCCTCATGTGAGTGGATTCAAAATGGTAAAAACACTTAAAATACCCCCATCAACGCTTCTGCTTCGGGTCCAAAACATCTCGCAGTCCATCCCCCAACAGATTGATCGAGATGACGGTAGCGAAAATAGCGATACCCGGAGGGACCCATAGCCACGGTCTTTTCTGAAAATCGATCAGTGTGTTCGCCGCATCCATCATGTTGCCCCATGTGGGCGTGGGTGGGACGACACCGAGTCCGAAGTACGATAATACGGATTCACTGAGGATAGCTCCACCGACGTTTAAGGTTGCTACCACGATCAAGAGGGGGGTCAGATTGGGCAGCAAATGAAAGAACAGCTTGCGTCTGTCGCGCAGACCGAGTACTTCCGCTGCTTGCATGAATTCACTTTCGCGCAAGGTCAGCATCTGACTTCGGACCATTCGCGCCAGGCCGGGCCAGCCTATTAGGCTCAGCATGACCATGACGATGTAGATACGATAATCAGTCGGAATTTTCCACTCGGAGAGGACTGCGCCCATAATAAACAAGAGCGGCAAACCTGGAATGGTCATCAGTACATCCGCTACTCGCATGATCACTTGATCGACCCACCCGCGGTAAAAGCCAGCCAATGCGCCGAGAAGGGCACCGATCGAAACTGAAAGCACCATGGAGGCGATCCCTACCGTCAAGGATATTCGACCAGCCTGCATCATCCGTGTCAAAATGTCCCTGCCCAGATTGTCTGTCCCGAGCCAATGCGAAAGGCTTGGCGGCTTGTTGATCATCGCCGTATTAATCTTGCCGGATGCGTACGGAGAAAAAAACGGACCGATGAAGCATACCGCTGCCATGACGAGTAAAAACACGAGTCCGAACATAGCCAGACGCTTCTTTTTCAGTCGCAAAAACGCCTCGTGCCACAAGGACGAACGGGATGCTACCTGGTCTGGTCTCGTCACCTCCGCTACTTCACTTACCGTTGTTGCCATCGTTTTCCCTCCTATTTCAGCCGAACCCGCGGGTCAGCCACTCTGTACAGCAAATCAGCAGACAAATTCCCGATGACGGTGAGAATCGCCAGGAACATCGTAAAGCCCATCAATAACGGGTAGTCCCGTACAGAAAAAGCCTGCATGTACAACTGTCCAACACCGGGCCAGTTAAAGATTTTTTCCGTGATGATCGCCCCACCGAACAATGCTGGCAGCTCGAAGCCTAGCAGTGTGATGGCAGGCAGGAGTGCATTGCGCAGGGCGTGCTTGTGCAGAACGACCTTTTCCTTCAGCCCTTTCGCTCGGGCTGTACGCACGAAGTCTTGTTGAATAACCTCCAGCATGTTCGTTCGAAAATAGCGAGTCAGCGTCCCCACACTTAGCAGCGTCAGAACTGCCACAGGCAAAAACATGTGCTGGACCACGTCCCACGCATAAGCGAGGCCAGTTTCCTTGCTGCCGATCGTCATCATGCCCCCTGCGGGAAACAGCTTGGCATCGACAGCGAACAATTTGATAAAAAGGAGTCCTACGAAAAAGACAGGCAACGACATCGCGGCAAAAACGCCGATGGTCACGAGCGCATCGAACCAGGAATGCTGCCTGGCAGCAGACAGTACACCAATCGAGATTGCGATGAGCCATGTAAAAAAGGTAGAAGTAATCGCCAGTAAAAACGAGTTCCAAATGTAATCGTTCAACAGCGACATCACAGGCTGCTGGTATTGCAGGGAATAACCAAAATCGCCACTGAGGGCGTTTTTCATCCAGATGAAATAGCGTTCGACGACAGGCTTATCCAGACCGTACATCGCCTTTAGCTCCAGCTTGCGTTCGGCTGTCAGCTTGGGGCTCGTATCAACGAAATCTCCTGGTGTTAGGGCGTACAGGAAAAAAATCAAAATGGATGCGCCGAAGAGCGTCAACGCCATGTAAAAAACCCTTTTCAGGAAGTAGGACGTCATCGTTGGCCTCCTTTCATGCTTGGGGAAAAAAGAAAGCCCAGCCCCAGGGCCGGGCACAACTCTCGATAGGTCAGTTACTCGGTCTGGCTACTCGATTTTAATACCAGGCAGGCTAGTTGAAATGCCCGTGAACGGATTCGGCTCCAAGCCCTTGATCTTGCCGTTATGCGCAGACAAAATTTTGCGGTAGCCGAGGAAGATGTACGGCGGATCATCGCTCAGCTCTTTGTACAGGTCTTTGTAGATTGCTTTGCGTTTCTCCATATCCAGCGTGGATAGACCCGCATCAAGCAATTCGTCAACTTTGTCGTTGGAATAGCCATTCGTTCCGGTAAATCCGCTCTTGCCTTTTTTCGTCGAGAAGGCCTCTACACCGTCGTCCGGATCGACTAGCATCGTAGTCGAGAACGAAGCGAGATCATGGTCGCCTTTTTCCGTACGGGCCAACACAGCGTTGTAGTCCATCATTTCCGCTTCAAACTGGATGCCCAGCTCTTTGTAGTTCTCTTTGGCAATCGGGATCAGAACCTCTCCCAGCTTTCCTTTGGTTGTGTAGTAATGCACGATCAGCTTTTGCCCGTCTTTTTCGCGGATGCCATCTGCTCCCGGCTTCCAGCCAGCTTCATCCAGCAGTTGCTTTGCCTTTTCCGGGTTGTATGCGTACGGATTGACATCCTCGGTATACGCCCACGAAACAGGGCTGATCGGTACATTGGCAACTTGCGCGTATCCTTGATAGGTCAGGTCCAGAATCTTTTGGCGATCCAGTCCGTAGATGAAGGCTTGGCGGACACGCTTGTCTTTGAAAAATGGCTTGGAATGATTGAACTTGATGTACGAATAGGCACTGGATGTGTACAAATTGATATTCACGTACCCCAGCTCTTGCAGCTGCTCAATGTTATCCGAGTTGACAGTAAAGGAGTTGTAATCCATTTCGCCTGTCTGGATAAACTGCAAGGCATCGCCCTCTGTCGTCTTGTAGATAAAGTGCTCGACTTGCGGCTTGCCCGCGTAATAATGCTCGTTTGCGAGATAGCGGACTTCTTGACCAGGGATGTACGCCTCGAACTTGTAAGGTCCAGCCCCCAGTGGCTTGCCGTGCAAGGTGCGCAGATACTCCAGATCGCCCGGCTTGTATTCCTTGCCGTAGTAGGCTTTGGAGAGCACCTGCCCGCCTAGCAGAATGAGCGATTTGGCGTTGACCTTCTCCGTCGTGATCTGGATCGTCTGTGGATCAATTACCTTGATTCCTTCGATCGTGCTCGCTTTGCCTTCCTTATAGGCACGACCGCCTTTGATGCTTGCTACGAAAATGTCCGTTTCGCCATCGTACGTCTTGTCGTGCAGGATCGTCAGCGTAAAGGCTACATCCTCTGCTGTCAGCGGTGAACCATCACTGAATTTCAGATTCGGTCTCAGGTGGAACGTATACGTGAGCTGGTCTTGTGATACGTCCCATTTTTCCGCGAGCTTGGGCACTGGCTTTCCTGTCGCATCCACATCCACCAGCGATTCAAAAATAGCAGAGGAGACGTTACCATCATAGCCATTGTGGTAAAAAAACGGGTTAAACACGCCACCGGGCTCCGTCAGTCCCGCGATAAACGTATCGGTTCTTTTGGCGGCTGCTTCCGGCAGCTTGGATAAATCCGTAGCCAAATTGATGCCGTCCTTTATGTCTTGAACCTTGCTGGCAGCAGGTGCTGGTGTTTCAGTCGATGGCGTCGCCGTTTGTGTCGAGGTAGTCGGCGAACTGCTCTCGGAGCTGCACCCTGTGACCAACATAGTCCCTAAGAGCAATGTTGAGATGATTTGCGAAAGCCTTTTTTTCATGGTGATCCTCCTTCATATCCACGTAGGTCAGTGAAAGCTTCAGTTCCTCCGGTGGTCCGGTCGGATACAAAAGAAATACTTATAATTCTTACCTGTTTAGTATGAATTAGATTATAGGCATCGACACCGAATCGGTCAACAATTTTTTCCAAAAGAAAAAAGCCCCGATTATTCGAGGCCCTTGTAAGTGGCATGTCTTTTATACGGAATGCCCAGCTTTTCGCACGCTTGCATCGCGAATTGGGAATGTCGCTCACGCATGGTTTTCTCTGTACTTTTTTCCAATCCCCAATAAGACAAATTCGAAGCAGGTCGCAGTGCCGCACACAAATCCCAGTACGGGAGATGTGTGTAATCCAGTGTCTTCATGGCTGCTTGATAGTGAAGCGTAAAATCATTCATGGCCCCAACTCCAAATGCCCAGAGAATCTCCAGTCTCGCATTCCCGAGATCAGATAAGGGGTCTCCGATCGCAGCATCCTCCCAGTCGATGACAGCAGCCAACTGACCTTCCTTCCACATCGTATTTCCCGGCCAGAAATCGCCATGCAAAAGAGTGGCTGAATTCGACGATGGCAGCGGCCAAACGGACTCCAACACCTCGCGAATGAGTCCCTCATCCAAGGATTTGTCCAAGTTGGCAGGTCTTTTGCGCAGCTTTTCGGCTATCGCTTCCTCCTGGTTCGGCAAAATAGTACCCGCAAGCAAACAAGTGTCCACTTCATGGATGCGAGTCAGCACCGCCGCTATTTGTTGCAGGTAGCTGGACAAGTGATCTGGAGCCTCTGTCTGTCCTTCGATGAATTCGATGACAACACACGGCGCGGGAAACAATTCGCCGGATCGTTCGAGATGATAGGGCATCGGAGTCGGCAAGCCTGCGGATTTTAGTATTTGCAAAAGTTTGAATTCGTCTGACGCGATCTGCGGATTTCGCTTGAGATCTGCCTGACCGTGCTCGCGTACGACTACTTTTTTCTTTGCGCCACAGGGACTCTCCATTTCTAACGCAGTGACTTGCGCGGAGATTCCGCCTTTTAGCTCCCATACACGAAGGAGCTTGTCTGACGGGTTCATGTTATGTACCAGGCGCGTCCATTTCTCATCCATCGTTTTTCCCCCTTGTTGCATCGCTGTCAGACGGTTGGTACAGCCCCACTCTCATCATTTCCAGATACGTTTCTAATTCCGTGAAAAACAATTTTACATGTGTGAAGCCTTTATCGCTGGCGTCGTAGTTTTCACGAACGTACTTTTGCGTCAGTGCCTCTACCGCTGACAGCATAAAATGCAGCGCCTTTTTGTGATCGAACTGTGCTCTGATGAAGGTCGTATCGACTTGATCGAGAAACAAGGGAATATATCGGGCATTGAACTGCGCTTCTCTGTCTTCGATCTCAGTCCGACATTCCTCGGGATAGTCGAAAAAGGTCGCAACTGCCATTTGATAAACAGCAGGTTCCTCGGCAAAGAGTGCCATCTTCGCTTGATTGACATGAAGAAATCGCTCAAAAAAGTCATGCGGCGCCACTTCCATTCGCGCCTGTATATACGCAAAAAAATGCTCGATACAAGCATCTACAATCGCAAGAAACAGTCCCTTTTTGCTCCCGAAAAAGTGGAACAGCATCCCCTTTGATACGCCTGCGTTATGGACGATTTGATTAGTCGAGCCCCGCTCATAGCCTTTTGTGGAAAATTCAATAAGTGCTGCTTCCAACAGCTTTCGCTTGTTCGGCTCCAGCGGATCTGCCTGCCAGATTCCTTTTATGTCCATCACCTTCTCTCCACGTTCTTCTTTTCCCTATCTTAACGCATATTGACCAGGTGGTCAAAGTGCGGTTATACTTTCCTCGAAGACCTCATCATCCATATTCCACCACAAGGAAGTGATGCTTTATGACACGGACATTACCCGTTATCGCCCGTATCATCCTTGGTTTGATTTTGCTTGGAGCAGGCGTGAATGGCTACTTTGTCTTGTTTGGGTTTGAGCCTATTTTCCCCACCAGCCCTGCTGCCATGGAGCTTTTGCAAGGGTACTTGCTCGTCTTGGTCAAAACGGTCGAAATCATCTGTGGATTGCTCTTCCTGACCAACCGCTTCGTCCCACTGGCTCTAACCGCTACTGCTCCCCTTGCTGTCAACATCTTGACGTTCCACTTGTTTGTCGATCCCGATATGCTCGCTATGGGACTGATTGTCGCGATTTTGGAAGTGTATTTGCTGTGGAGCTATCGTCGTAGTTTTCGTCAGTTGATGACGATGTAGTCTAAATCGATTTATTCCATCGGTTGTGGTCGGGAGAAGTCCTGCCACATGTTTTCCAGTCGCCTTTTTCCTCTCTTCGTTCGGGCGGTCTCCTTCCAAACATGTGACAGGTCTTCCGTACAGCTGTGGATTCCTTCGAGTTTTTAAGGCGTTTTACAAGTTAACGCAGGGAAGCTATTAATAGTAATACATTTGAAAAACAATCCTCTTAGATCCACTTTCAACGAATTAACGAAAAGCTGCGTAGAAGAAGCGAATTTCCAGTCCAAGCGCCTCTGGAGCCCGCCCCAGCTTCGGAATAAATGGCGGGGAATTTCAGCTTCACTTATGATTAACCTCCCCGAAACTTCTACGTTTGAAGCGCTCCCGCCATTTATTCCGAAGCGGACAGTGATACCCCTCGCGGGGCGTAGGCCGAAGCGTAGACTGGAAATTCGCTTCTTCCCCCCACTACAGCAACGATAAAAAAGGCAAAAAGTTAGCCGGTACCAAGAGGTGTACCGGCTTTTGAAATATCAATCATCTTTTCGGTAAATTAATCTGCCACGATATCCCGTATCGATCTTGAACCCACCCGAACTTTTCACTGAATGGCAGTTGTCCAAGCGGCATGAGTACTTGTCCATCAGAGGAAAGCTGCTCAAAAACCCGATCAACCTCTTCCTCCGTGTCGCAATCGACAAACAACGATATTGCCGGAGTAAAAGCATGATAGTCACCGTTCGTATTGTCGATGCACATGAAGGTTTGGCCTTTTAACGTAAAAATGGCGTGTAAAACTTGTCCATCCTCATGATGCATGACTTGTTTGATTTCTGATCGATCAAAAATAGACGTGTAAAACTTCATCGCTTCTTCCGCTTTTCCATGGAACATAAAAAACGTCGTGATCGCTTGCATTGACAGTCACTCCTTTTCGTGAAGATAGCGTCTTCCTATTCTTTTCCTTATGTCCAATCAATAATCCGCCACTGTCCCTCTCTTCTTTGCTTTTGCAAAAGCGCTGTTGCCGTTTCCGCTAACAGAGCGATTCCTCTCTCAATCTTGGCAGCGTCTGTCTGGATGATGCTGATTCGCAGCCCATTTTCACGAGGGAAGGTAGGCAAATAGCTCTGGTTCGTTGAGAGGACTCGCACGTTTTGCTGGTGCAGCGCTGCGATGATGTCATGGGCGTCCAGCTCCTCTGGAAGGAGAATCCTCGAGAATATCCCTCCTGTTCCGATCTGTGCATGAAGCTGTGGTGGGAGATAACGCCGACAGCAATCCTCCAATGTCTTCATGCGCTGGTGATAACGCTCGCGAACAAGTGCAGCGTGATGGTCGTACATTCCGCAATTCAAATACAGCTCCAGCGCTGCCTGCGACAATACTGCCGTACTGGAGTCACACGATGCTTTAAACAGTCGGAATGTCTCCATTAAGGAAGGAGGCAGGACAACTGTGGCCAACCGAAGTCCAGGTAGCATGATCTTGGAAAAGCTCTTCACATACAACACACGACCTGATTGATCGTAGCTGTAGATCGGGTCTGCTTTCAGACTGGTTTCCATATCCGCCAGATAGTCATCCTCGACGATAAACACGTCGTAGCGCTGGGCCAGCTTGGCGATTTGCTTTTTTTGCTCCGTTGTATAGCTCATCCCCAATGGATTGTGAAAGCGGGGAACCGTGTAGAAAAACTTGATCTGGTTGTTGCGGAAATGCCGCTCCAGCTCATCCATATCGATACCTGTCGTAGTCCGCTGTATACCGAGAACCGTAACTCCCAGCATTTCAAGTGAGCGCAGCATCCCATGGTATGTAGGCTGTTCTACCAGCACCGCACTTTTCCCGTTCGGAAACGGCATAGAGGCGAGGAGATACAGCGCTTGCTGTGCACCGGAAACAACGCAAATCTGGGAAGGAGGAGCAAATACCTGTGAATGTGCGAGGTGGCTCTCCAATGACCGGCGCAAGGAAAAGAAGCCTTGGGGGTCTGAGTAAGAAAATAGCTGATCTTCGTATAATTCAATCGCGCGGTTTAAGCAATGCTGAAAATCCTTGAAGGGCAAGACCTCCGGATCAGGACTGACTGCCGTAAAATCAATCCGCTCCAAAGAAGCATTTGCTTTTTGAAGAGGGCGAAGTACGGCGTAATAACCGCTTTTGGGAACAGAATAGATCCAGTGCTCTTTCTCCAGCTCTTGATACGCCCGTATCGCTGTATTCATACTACAAGACCAACGTTCTGATATTGTGCGAATCGACGGCAGCTTCTCCCCTGGCTTGATCGTATTGGCGATAAGCTGCTCCTTGATGCTGTTTTTCACCACATCGTATTTATTCTTCATCCCGTCTACTCCTCCGCAATCTGTGTGGGTACAGATTCACTTTTCTCTCCTTTATGCGTCCTTGTCCCTTGAGTATAGTGAATCATGAGCATGCGAGTAAATATAATTACGGAGGGGTACAGATGGAGGTAAGACACGAAACGCTTCCTTATCAAATCAGTGATGAGAAGGATCTACTCGATAAAGAGCGCATCTACAGCTGGCTGTCGACTACGTACTGGGCATCTGAACGCTCGAAAGAAATAATCATGAATAGTATCGAAAACTCTCTTTGCTTCGGCCTTTATCATGAGGGTGGACAGGCTGGGTTCGTGCGCGTAGTCAGTGATTACGCAACGATTTCCTGGGTGTGCGATGTCTTCGTCCACCCAACGCATCGGGGAAGGGGATTGAGTAAATGGCTGATGGAAGTAATGGTGGAGCATCCGGCAATCCGGCATACAAGCATGATTCTTGCTACACGGGATGCTCACGGCTTATACGAGCAGTACGGCTTCACGCGAAGAGAAATGATGCGTAGACCTGTTATTGAGGCTTAGATTCACTTGCCTCACCTTTTGCGTCAAAGCTCGCTCCATAGGAAATGCGGTTAAGCTTGGCGATAATCCTCTGTTTGTTTTTCTCGTCCATCGGAGCAGGCTGACCGTTCGTGAGCTTTACTGGAATCACACGGCTCTTGCTCCCGTCTTTTGTAAACGTCAGCTGGACCATCATGGCTTCGCGACCTTTTGGATTGCGTGAGGTAGTAAACACAAAATTCCCGACGCTGTAGTAGATCGGCACCTTCTTGTAAAACTCGACACCCATGATCGAATGACTGTGCGATCCGACAATGGCATCAACACCGCTGTCGATCAGCTTTTTCGCCATCTCACGCGCATACGCTTCCGGATAATCCTTGTACTCCCGATTCCAGTGCATGACCGCAATCGTAATGTCCGACTCCGCCACCGCTTTTTTCACATAGGACAGCATCGGTTCATAGGAGTAGGCATGCGCGAGACCTGGCTTGTTTTTTCTCGCATACCACCGCTCGTTCGGAAGGACCCGGCTGATCCCGATGACCGCCACGCGTTTCCCCTTGATCGTTTGGATATAGGGAGCGAACGCCTCCTCTTCGTTTTTCCCCGCCCCTACGTAACCGATCTTCTCCTTTTTCAAATGCTCCATTGTGTCAGAGAGCGCATCCATCCCGTAATCCAGCGAATGATTATTCGCCAGGTTGACTACATCAAAGCCCGCATTTACGAGTCCCTTCAACGACTCTGGCTTCGCACGATACGTATATTCCTTTTTCTCCGGACGTCCCCGCGTACTGACTGGCGTCTCCAGATTGCCAATTGTCAAATCGGCCTGCTTGAGAAAATCCGCTGTTTTTTGAAACGGATAATCTACTCCATGTCGCCCGATTTGGGTCCCTACACTCTTATCCAAAATGATATCCCCGACAAACGCCACCTGAATCGTATCCTGCTCCTGCTGCTCACCTTCACCTTTACCGCTCGCTTGAACAGCGCGAGACTCAGCCCCTATCGCAACACACAGCATCAAAGCAGCTACCACAGCTATGCTCTGTTTCAATCGTCCGTTCTTCATGCCCCTCAGCCCATCTCTCTTTTTTTAGCTTCATTCTAGAAGGCACGAGATGTGAAGCCTGTTGAAGCATGTCTTCATGCGATGGAAATTTCTCGCCCAAAAGTGACGACCGTGCAAAACATGGCGGTTTAGGGCCTGCTTCTTTCGGACAAAAGATTCTATATTTTTATAAATGTCGATGTTTGCCGATAACAGATATAATGGACACATATCATTCTGAAGCATAGGACGGTAAAAACATGTTTCATCATTCCATACTGCTGAAAACAAAAACAGCAATGCCCGCCGTTCGGTCCAATAGCGTTCATAGGAGCCATCTGCTGCAAAAAATGGATGCTGGCTTGAAATGCCGCCTGACCACGTTATACGCCCCTGCTGGCTATGGAAAAACAACTCTGCTCAGTCAATGGGCTCATCTGTACGGCGGTACCACCGCATGGCTCTCACTCGATGAGCTGGATAATGACCTGACTCGTTTTTGGAGATACATCGTATTTACGTTATCTGAATCTGGCTTCGCAAAACTCTCCGAACGAATGGAACCCTCCATGAAGGCAACCAGTCATACCTCTATTTATCTCTTTATCGATTCATTACTCAACGAACTCGCTTCTACTTTAGAGCCTCTTGTTATCATTCTCGATGACTATCACGTCATTTCGGATGAGACGATTCACAACAGTCTTGCTTATTTTCTCGAATATGTATCGAGCCACGTCCATCTGTACATCGCCAGCCGCAACACGTTGCCTTTTTCTACTGTCAAATGGAATGTACGTCATGAAGTATGTCACATTGAGTCGGGACAGTTTCTTTTCAGTCTTGCAGAGACAGACAGTTTCTATCGGCAGATACACGATTTACCACTGACCGAACTTCAAATCAAACAGCTGGTGAACAGCACAGAGGGATGGGTAGCCGCTTTGCAACTCGCTGCTATTTCTCTCGTGAATACGGAGAACCGCGACCAGTTTTTTGCCGGATTTACAGGCTCTCATCGCAATATTTCGGAGTATTTATTTCATGAAGTAATCATGCGACTGCCAGAAGAGACGCGCTGCTTCTTACTCAAAACCTCCGTGCTGTCGCGAATGGACGCTCACGTGTGCCACGCACTGACCGGCCTGCCACATTGCCAACAAATGCTGACCCAATTGCATAGACAAAACATTTTTCTCATCCCACTGGATGATTACGGAACATGGTATCGGTACCATCACTTGTTTGCCGATTTTTTGCGCAGCCAATTGGAACTGTCAGCTCCCGGAGAATCACGAGAGCTGCACCGATTAGCCAGTGAGAGCTATACCGAGCGAGGATTGCTGAATGAAGCGATCGAACACGCGATTGCCTCTGCCGATTACACGCTTGCTGTACGCTTGCTTGCGCAGCATATTCCAGAGCTGATCCAACGCGGCGAATTTTCCAGCTTTCTGAGAACGCTGGACAGCATCCCTGATCACGCGAGCTATTTCTCACCACTTTTTCGCCTGATCTATGTGTTCCTCTTGGTTGCTTGCGGTCATACAGATCGTGCAGAGCTTGCCCTCACCCAATTGGAGCAAAGCATTGCGAGCCTAGAAGACTCGTCAGAGCATCAACAATTTTTGAGCGGGCTGTTTTTTGTTCGGGCAAATCTGGTGTTTGCAACCGGAGATTTTGAGAGTTGGATTGCCAGTTCATCTCAGTTGAATGGTGAGCTGCCAGAGAGTCCATTGTTTTACCATTTTAATTACAACACGACAGAGCCCTTTATTCGGCGTACGCGATTCGGGTTAAAAGGGATGCTGTCTGATCAAACAGAGGCTGTCGGCAAGCAGTTCTCTGGCATCCTCGAAGCTCATGGCTGGAAGGATTCCTTGATCAACCTGTACGTCGTTCAGGCGTTGGCAGAGGGGTTGTATGAGGAAAACAGGCTGGAAGAAAGCCTGGACCATCTTCAGCGAGTTCGTTTTGTCGCACTTCAAAAGCAAATACCTGGTCTGCTCGTCCCCTATGCACTGACATCCTCCAAGCACAAGCTGGTGGAAGGGAATTTTGCTGCGGCACGAAAAATTATTTCGGAGACAATAGAGACGGTCGCGAGCTGGGGCGTTTCGTATTGGTTCAACCCGTTACAAGCATTTCTCGCACACATCGCGTTACAGGAAGGGGACATCGTTCTGGCGAGAGCTGAGTTGTCCAAGCTACCCCCTTCCATTTTCAATCAGCCTAGCATTCAGAGAGAACTAGAGGTTTTGACCTATGTCCGTTTGTTGCTCGCCGAAAAGCAGGAGCAGGAAGCCTTGCGTATTTTAGCGATCATGAAGCCATCCAGCATTCGCGAGGAGCTATTGATCAGTCAGGTAGACATTGCTATTCTGCAAGCCCTTGCCCATCAGCAATGCGGCAACAAAAAGGAAGCGTTGGCACTCCTCCACGAAGCTCTCTTGATTGGCGGAAACAACTGCTACGTCCGTAGCTTTCTCGACGAGGGAACGGCCATGTCACAGCTCTTGCACGATTACCAATTACGCTTGAAAAAGCGATCCAAACAACCAAGTCCGTCAGTATCGGCTGCGTACGTCAATCAACTGTTATCTCTGTTCCCTATGAAAACGGAGAAAAGAAAAGCTCCTTTGATCGAGCCGCTAACCGGAAAGGAAATGATCATCCTCTCCATGCTGGCCCAAGGAGTATCCAACAAGGTGATCGCCGCTGAGCTAGGGAATACGCTCGGGACGGTCAAGGCGTACCTGCACCGGATATATGGCAAGCTCGGTGTCGCCAATCGTACGCAGGCTCTATTAAAAGCACAGGAAATTTCGTTGCTCGAAAATATTCCCGCTGACTAACGGATTGCTTTGAAAATGGGCTAGCTGCCTAGCCCGTTGTCTACTACCTGCCGTGTACTTTCATCTGTCAGCGCGGTTCCTTCTACTTCGGGGCCATCCGAATCGCTCCGTCCAGTCGTATCGTCTCTCCGTTCAACATCGGATTGGTCAGGATACCGTTCACAAGCATCGCGTACTCTCGCGGATCACCCATGCGAGCGGGAAAAGGAACGGTCGCACCCAGGGCATCTTTTACAGAGCGCGGGAGCTGGTCGAACATCGGCGTGTCAAATAGTCCAGGAGCAATTGCCATCACACGGATGCCATACGAAGCCAAGTCTCTTGCTAGCGGCAAGGTCATGCTGACGATTCCGCCTTTGGATGCGCTATAGGCAACTTGCCCCACCTGCCCTTCATACGCCGCCACCGATGCCGTGTTGATAATGACACCCCGCTCCCCCTGTTCATTTGGTTCGTTCCCTGCCATTTGCTCCACCGCCAGCCGAATGACATTAAACGTACCGATCAAATTGACAGAAATGACTTTACTGAAGGACTCTAGTGGATGGGGACCGCTTCGTGACAGTGTCTTTTGTGCCAAACCAATTCCTGCACAGTTAACCACGGCGTGAATCGTTCCGAATGTGCCAGCAGCCTGGTCGATTGCTTCCCGTACGCTAACCTCACTCATCACATCCGTATGCACGAACAAAGCATGGTCACTCCCCAGTTCATTCGCCAAAGCTTGCCCTTTCTCTACCGCCAGATCAAGAATGGCTACTTTTCCTCCGTGCTGAACCACATTCCTCACAGCGGCTTCTCCCAAGCCCGAGGCACCACCCGTTACAATGGCAACCACTTCCCGAATATCCAAGCCATTCTCTCCCTTCCCCTACGATTTCTTCTGCATTCGGAAAAAAGCACTGCAAGTTGGATACCAACCGAACCAGCCCTTGTCGCACTTGGTGTTTGCGATTGTTAGGCTGTCGGGACCTTCTCAAATACAGACAGATATGAGACATCTGTGTCCGGTCAAAGGACAGTTGTCAGTAAATAAAAGTGAAGAAGAAAGAAATCGGATGAAAGTGTCTTCCTCACTGACTCACTACGTCAGCCATAACGTTGTCGTGCTCGGCTTCCAGAGAGAACCGCTGGGGAGTGTCATGAGAAAAATCAGTGGGTAACCATTCAGCCAGTTCATCCGTCTGCTATATAGGAGAATTTTGCTAATCGTTCATACACCGTTTTCGAAGTAGTCAGACGAACTGGAGATGATCTCATGAGTCCTATCGTTTTTTTCAAAAAAGCTGTCCCCGCGAACGCAGAGCAGCTCACCCAAATTGCTATTCGTTGCTTCGCAGAAGACGTCCAAAAGTACGGAGAAGGGCCTGCCGGACATGACCAGCCTGACCAGCATGTGAAATTCATGCAAAAGGCCCATTACTATACGATCTTGCTAGATGACCAGATCGTTGGCGGTTTTTGCCTCATTCCAGTCGATCATGAGCATTTGGAGCTAGGGATCATCTATGTCGATCCGGATAAGCAAAACTTGCGCATCGGCAGCCAAACCATGCAGTTCATGGAGGCCGCATATCCACATATAAAGAAGTGGACGCTCGATACAGGCTATGAAGCCGTTCGCAACCAACACTTTTACGAGAAATGCGGTTACAAAAAAGTCGGCGAGACAGAGCCGAACGCAGCGAATGGTTTTTATAAAATCCGGTACGAAAAACGGATAACTAAATAGTTGAGAAAGGGAGAACAGCTTCAGGCCATTCTCCCTTTTTCTTTTCCCCACTCTTATTTTCGAATGCCCTTCTTGGTAGCTAATTCCAAGTAGTACGTCGTTTCTGCCTGTGTTTCCTTCGTAAAGGCTTCACTGGCCGCATATGCCGGCTCCACTTGGATTTCACTCAGCTTTTGCAAAAAGGCGGGGTCCTTCTCCATCTTGGCAATCGCTTCTTCCCATTTGCGGATCACCGACTCTGGCGTTCCTTTGGCAAAGGACACTCCCGTCCACCAAAATACCGACAAGCCCTGGATGCCCTGCTCGCCAGCAGTAGGGACGTCAGGCAGGAACGGACTTCTCTTGTCACCGGATACGGCGAGGATTTTGACCTTGCCTGCTTGCAGCATCGGCATGATCTCCCCCACGGTATGCACTGCCAAAATCGCATGCCCTCCAGCGACCTTGGGGACGGAATCGGAGGCGCCTTTGGTCACGATCATTCTCGTCTTGGAAAAATCAGCCCCGATCGCATCCAGCCACTCCGCCACCCCAAAAGCGGAAAACCCCGCAGGCCCTACAGATGTCCACGTCAACTGCTCCGGATTCGAACGCACCCACGCGGAAAATTCAGCGAAATCCTTCCAAGGTGCGTCGGCTTTGACAGCAAAAGCAAGCGTTCCTTTGCCAATCCGTGCTGTATAGATTTGATCCTCGTTCGTAATCGGCGGCGTCTTCATTCCTGCTGTCAGCATCGTCGTATTGGATACATTAACCGCAAGTGCGGTGTAGCCATCGTTTTTGGCCTGCTTTAAGGCATACTCGGCTCCTACCGCACCTCCACCACCCGCCTTGTTGACAACGACGATGGGCTGACCCCATTCCTTGCTCAAATAATCTGCTGCCGCTCTGGCTACGAGATCGACTCCGCCCCCGGCAGAATAAGGCACGATATACTCGACCTGCTTCGTCGGATACGTTGAATCAGCTGTGCCTTGATTCCCACATCCGCTAATACCTGCCGCCAGAAGCACCGAGAACATGACGGCCGCCCACTGTTTATACCCTCTCACTGACTCTTCCTCCCGTTTGTAGCTCACTCACGCTACATCTACTCCCCGAGCCCGCTCTTCTTGCAACCGTTGCTGTGTCCGGCGATTCAACATCATGGAGAAGATCAAAAGTGCTACTGCTGCCAGCAAAATGGTCAAGGATAAAGGGCGGGACAATACAATACTGAGATCACCCGAGCCCATCGCCATCGTTTGAATAAATGATTCTTCCAGAAGCGGTCCCAGAATGAAGCACAAAACCAACGGAACAACGGGCCATTTATACTTGGCAAATACGTAACCCAGTCCGCCAAAAAGAAAGGCGACCCACACATCGAACATACTGTTGCGCACACTGAATGCCCCAATCGTGCAGAACATCAAAATGATCGGCGCCATGATGCCATAAGGGACTCTCGTCAATTTGACCCACACCCATACCATCGGGAGGTTCAGCACGAGAAGCATCGCATTCCCGACGAACATGGAAGCGATAACCGTCCAAACAAAGCTCGCATTTTGTTCAAACAAGACAGGTCCTGGCGTCAATCCGTAGATCATCAAGCCTGCCAACAAAATGGCAAGTGGCGGTGAGGAGGGAATCCCTAGCGAAAACAGCGGGATGAAGCCCGCACTGCTGGTCGCATTATTCGCTGCTTCTGGTGCTGCTACCCCTTCGATCGTGCCCTGACCGAACTTCTCTGGATGCTTCGATATTTTTTTCTCCATATCGTAAGCCAAAAACGACGTAATCGCAGCCGAG
The DNA here is from genome assembly GCF_047229145.1 of Brevibacillus jepli. Taxonomy (NCBI): domain Bacteria; kingdom Bacillati; phylum Bacillota; class Bacilli; order Caryophanales; family Paenibacillaceae; genus Brevibacillus; species Brevibacillus jepli. Next base: position 122,222 of record NZ_JBFEFW010000015.1, on the reverse strand, counting down.
CAGCCCGGCAGCAATCCGAGAAAAAAACCGACAAGCCCTCCCCTCAGCATAGGCGCGGCACTTACTTTCAAGTCTTCTTTTTTCGGATAGACACTGCCTGGCTTGCCAATCAGGGTAGCTGTACGCTTTTCATCAATTCCTTTGAGGACTTCCGTAATCGCAAACAGTCCGATAATGATGCTAATCATGTCAAAGCCGCCTACCAATGCGGGGACACCGTAATCGAAGCGCGGCATTCCTGAAGAAGGCCCCAGTCCAACAAGAGCGAGCGTATAGCCGAATGCCCCCATTAAAAACGATTTGACCAATGATCCTCCTGATAGACTGACCATGAGCGTGAGAGCCAGAATCATCAACGCAAAGTATTCAGGCGGCCCGAATTTTAACGCTTGATCTGCCAAAATCGGAGCGAAAAAGACGAGCCCGATCACCCCCAGTACCCCTGCACCAAACGAAGACAATGCGGATATCCCCAACGCCGGGCCGCCTCTCCCTTTTTTCGCGAGTGGATAGCCGTCCAGACATGTAGGGACAGACGACAGCTCCCCCGGAATATTGAGCAGGATCGCTGTAGTCGAGCCACCGTACATCGCGCCGTAATAGATGCCTGCCAGCATGATCATGCCTTGTGTCGGCTCTAGCACAGCCGTCACCGGAAGCAGAATCGCGATGGCAGAAGTGGGTCCGAGACCCGGCAATACGCCAACAAAGGTACCAATAAGGGCACCGAGTGCTGCCATGAGCAAATGCTCCGGGGTGAGGGCTGAAGCAAAACCAGCCAGTAATAATTGGAACGTCTCGATGATCAGCACCTCCTAAAAGTGCGTGTTAAATGAACCTCTAAAACAAGTCCCCGCCAGGTAGTGTGATATGCAGCGAGTAGATGAACACCACATACAGCCCCCCTGTCAAAAGGACGGAGTACACGATGGAGGTACGCCACCGATAGCTACCAATCAAAATAAAAAACGAAAAGGAGACAAGGAGCGTAGCCATTGTGTAGCCAATCGCACCTAACAGCCAGACATACAGCAGCAGGAATAAAAAGCAAAGTAGCAAACGCAGCCTGTTTCCTGGAAGAAGTGGTTCGGTCTTTGGTGATTGGGCTTCCTCTGTTACACGGAACGATTGAACCAGCAGAACACCTCCCAGCATAAAAAACAGTAAGCCGAGAATCGCAGGCAGCGTGTGATCACCTACGTACAAGGACGTCGAAAATGCCTCCATCCGGTAGGCCTCGAACGAGATGACAACCCCCATGACCATACTAAGAAGTGCACCGATAAAATCTGCCTGATTATCCGGGCGTCTCATGTGTATCACCTCAGCAAAAAAGCTACCATCAGCCTATGGCACATGCGCCCATTGTGTGCGGAAGCAGAAAAAAACTACCATCGCCAGTCCGAGTGGGACATAGCGAATGGTAGTGATCTACATTTCTATTTGATCGATTAGACGGATAATGGCGTGGGCGACTTTCGCTTCATACGTCTCGTTGCTTTCAAACTCGCTCCAAAGCTCTTTGACATCGTTGCTCGAGGTGACATCGTGGAGCATAAGCATTTTCAAAAGCTTCTCCATGTTGGCTTGATTGCGGATCAAATGCGGCTCCATCCGCTTGACCACCATCCATAATTTTTGTGAATTGACCATCGTCGTCGTCACCATCTGCATCCGCTACCTCCATACCAGTTATAACTATATATAACTAGTTATAATTAATTATAACGAATTACTCAAGTAAAACCTTACTGAGTTGCTTTCCAACTGCTGTGGATTTCTTCGTATATTCAAACCTTTTGTACGCTATAACAAATGCCCTCCAATCGGAGGGCATTGATGGTATTTTTCAGTATGTTGATGTTGCTTCTGTTAAAGAAAGATGATTACCAAGGCTCCGGCCAGCCATATTGGATAATCGGATTTGTTTGCTTGGCTGGTTGTTCTACTAAAACTGGTAATGTAATGAAGGCAGTTAACATACACAAAGACAATATCCATTTCTTCATGACCTATACCTCCTGTTTGGATCTATGATTACTTCCATTATACACATTTTCCAATTTATGGAGTATACCAAAAGGAAGATTTTTTTTCTGTGACACATAGAATTCAAAAAGAACGCTAAGACTCTTATCCGCTTGTTTTATCTCATTGATTGCGCGATAGTAATTCACGCTTTCCACAAGACTATCAATCCCTAAGTCTACTTCATTTTTTTGAATGTAAAAGATGCCCTTCGTTCGAAAATAAAGTCCCATTTGATTGTATTGATTCGGAGTAGTTAGATTCTGTGGCAAGATAGATGCTTCTGCCAAAAATAGATCACGGATTTTCTCTTCTTCTCCTACCTGAATATAAATCTCCAACAAATCATTCGCTATCGCAATCTTGTCATCTTGTGTTTGTTGCGCAAGACACTCTTGTAATACCGGAATGGCCTTATCAAACTTCCCTGTCTTTCCGTATAGTTTCCCCCGAATATGTCTGGCATGTTTATGTACTTCGGGATAATCGAACATTTCGTATCTCTCCAGATAAAAATGCCCCAATGTGTAGTCTTCCAGCTCAAAATAGGAAATGATGATCGCAAGGATCGCTGCTGCTTTTTGCTCACTCTGACTATGGTCGATTTCAAGTCCTTGTTTACACAGATGAATACAATCTGAGTAGAATCCAAGACGTAATGCATGGAAGGAAAATTTATAGAAAGCCAGAATTCGTTCATTGATATGCAGATAGGACGTGTAGTGCAATAGCTCCTTACCCTCTACATAGGTTTGATCCAATTGACTTAGATTTTCACGTCGAATCATATATCGTTGGAAAAGAGATCTTGCCAGATACAGAGGAATTCCATGCTCACGTGAGTAGTCAGAGATCACGTCATAAAGAGCCAAACGCAGCTCTTCATCCACTTCAGCTCCTGCGGTTTGATACAAATAGTCTAAAGAAAGAAATGTATTGCTTTTGGGACAATTCAGCAATTGCAAAGCTACTTTGTGGGTAAGAACCAGATTCTTCTGTTGCATCACAGCCTCTAATAGAAACTGAAGTGTCGCTTCGCGCTTGATTTTATGTAAAAAGGGTACGATCGCTGTATAAAGTGGAATATCCAGTACTTTTGCCAGTTTTATTACATGCTGCATATTTGGTAGAGTAAGGGTATCGGACTCTATCTTACTAATGGTTCCAGAAGCTACACCTGTTCTTTCTGATAACTCAGTCAGTGTTAAGTTTGCTCTATTTCGATATGCTCGTAACATGCCCCCAAAGGTCTTCCCCTCTGAAATCACAGCAAATACACCCTCCTGATTATTCCTTTTTATGGATATAATAGCACAATAATACACGGATGATATAATCGATTTGAATCATTTTTTAAATAGATTACACTTTTTACTAGAGTGAAGGAAGGAGAAAAATGGAAAACCGCATTTACAAATAAAAAGCTGTCGCCTAGTCCATGCTCGAGAAAAGCATAGCCTGACAACAGCTTCACATATCCTTCGATTACTCCATCGTCAAAACAACGCGACCATTGATTTGACCTTTTTCCAGACGCTCTAACACTTCGTTGATCTGATCCAAAGGTTGTGTCTCGATGATCGCACGAACCTTTCCGCGTGCTGCAAAATCAAGCGCTTCTTGCATATCCTTGCGCGTCCCCACGATAGAGCCTTTTACCGTCACTCCGTTTAACACCGTATCAAAAATCGGGATCGGCAGCTCTGCATTCGGCAACCCAACAACTACAAGGGAACCGCCGCGTCGAACCGATTTATAGGCTTGTTCAAACGCCTTCTTGGTGACTGCTACACTGATCGCCCCGTGGACACCGCCCACCTGCTCTTGAATGGATTGGACCGGATCAACCTCACTGCCGTTTACTGTCACATCTGCCCCTAGTTCTTTTGCCAAGTCCAGCTTTTCCTTGTGAATATCGACCGCTACGACGTTGTAGCCCATCGCTTTGGCATATTGGAGAGCCACATGACCCAAGCCCCCGATGCCGTAGATCGCCACCCATTCACCCGGCTTCACGTTTGCTACCTTCAATGCTTTATACGTGGTTACCCCTGCGCACAGGATCGGCGCTGCTTCTACATCGCCCAGCTCGTCTGGAATGCGTGCCACGTAAGCAGCAGGTGCTACGCAATATTCGGCATAGGCACCATCAGCAGAATAGCCCCCGTTTAACTGCTGCATGCACAGCGTCTCCCAGCCTGTGAGGCAGTAATCGCATTCGCCGCAAGCAGAGAATAACCACGGAATCCCTACCCGATCACCAATCTTCAGCGAGGTCACTCCTTCCCCCAGCTTTTCAACAACACCTACGCCCTCATGTCCAGGAATCAGAGGCAGCTTTGGTTTCACCGGCCAATCTCCATGTGCCGCATGCAGGTCGGTATGGCAGACACCGCATGTCTTGATTTTGACCAGAACCTCACCGTGTCCGACCTCTGGAATTGCGACTTCCTTTACTTCCAGCTTTTGATGGAACTCGTTGACAACTGCTGCTTTCATCTTGACCTTCCTCCTCTTTTTTCCCCTTCAGGCATGTGCGCAAAGGGCAGGTGTTCTTCCCTACTCCTACCTAACTGCAAGCAGCGTGCCAAGATGAAAGCGCTTAATAATTCAGTCATGAAGCCATTTCTTTTCCTCTACGCAGCCGATTATGTGGCACATGAGCCGAAAAAACGGCCCACCTGCCAACCTTTTGGCCGAAAAAGGGTATTCCTCTTTGCCTGCGGTATTACTACGTAGTGGGAAAAAGGGGGAGAACGCATGCAAATATCCAAGTTCATGACGCCGGAAATTATATTCGGGAATCAGTCGCTCGGTCAGGTAGGGGAAAGCTTGCGCAGATTGGGGGCTTCTCGTGTCTTTCTGGTCAGTGATCCGGGCGTTGCGAACGCAGGCTGGGTCGAGCGGATCATCTCTTATTTGCAGCAGCAAAGGCTCGACTACCATCTATGGACCAACGTGACAGCCAATCCGAAAGACTACGAGATTCATGCCGGGATTGCCGAATATCGCGCCAAGGAATGCAATGCTATTCTCGGTGTCGGCGGAGGCAGTGCCATCGATGCAGCCAAGGCAATCGCTCTATTGGCTACCAATGAAGGCAGCATCGTCCAATATGAAGGCGTCGACAATATCCTGCATCCTCTTCCTCCCATGGTGATGGTACCGACGACAGCTGGCTCCGGGTCGGAGGTTTCGCAATTTTCCATCATCGTAGACAGTGCGCGTAAGGTGAAAATGGCGATCATCTCCAAATCGCTCATTCCCGATATTGCCATCATCGACCCGCAAACCTTGATGACCAAGGACAAGCTGCTCACTGCCAATACAGGTATAGATGTTCTGACACATGCCATTGAATCGTATATTTCGCTCGCTGCGACGCCGCTTACTGAGGTGCATTCGCTTCAAGCCATGCGTCTCATCGCCCAGCATCTGCGCCCGTCTGTAGCCAGTCAATACAATACAGAGGCCAAGCAAGCGATGGCCATGGCGAGCCTTCAAGCCGGAATCGCTTTTTCCAACGCCATTCTCGGTGCTGTGCATGCCATGTCCCATCAGCTCGGGGGATTCCTCGACGCTCCGCATGGCGAGGTAAACGCCATCCTGCTCCCCCATGTGCTGGAGTACAACTACATCGCGGCACCGGAAAAATACAGGCAAATCGCAGAATGCCTCGGTGAAAACACTGCGGGCTTGAGCACCCACGCCGCCTCTCGTCTCACACTCAAAGCGGTCAAGGAGCTGGTAAGCGATCTGGAGGTGCCTCAATCCTTGTCAGCCATCGGGCTGCATCCAGACCAAATCGACCTGCTCAGCTCTCTCGCCGTGCTGGACGTGTGCATGACGACCAATCCTCGCGACATGACCGTCCACGATGTCGCAGCGTTATTTCGCCAAGCCTTGTAGGAGGTTCATCATGCATACCAAACAAGAGATTTTAGAGAAATTGACCGGGATTCAATCCTCTCGAAAAAGCTATTACAGCGAGCTCGTCTATCTCATCGAGGAGATGAAAAAGAAAAACAAGCAGCTCGCCGTCATCAATCAGCTGACACAAATCCAGATTAGCGCGACTTGGCCGCAAACGACCAGTTATATCGCCGCACAGCTATCGCAAATTCTCGTATTCGAGCATTTTGCCTTGACCATCGTGAAGGGAGGCATGCTCTCCTCCTATCTCGCCAAATGGAATGATGGTGATTGGCAATGCCATACGTTGACACACCCCGTCTCTGTGGAAGCCCCAGCGCTCACCGGGCAGGTTCATTTGACCCTTGGGGAATTGCTTCCTGAGCATTACGCCACCTCTGTTCCGTTGCGCAGTCAGTTGAATCAGACCTTTGGCTTTCTCACCCTTTTACGTCAAGAAAAGCAGCAAACAGATCGGGACGAAGCAGAGCTGATCCAGCTCGTCGCCAGCCATGTCGGGGTCGTCGTAGAAAACAGTCTGCTCTTTCAAGATGTGAATGAAAAGATCAAAATCGAAGCTCAGCTCATCCAATCTGCCAAAATGGCTGCGATTGGCGAAATGGCTGCTGGCATTGCCCATGAGCTGAACAGTCCACTTACTGCCATCCTCGGCAATTCTCAGCTGCTCATGCGCGAGATGACGGATGCTCCAGAGGCTCCCTTGATGAAAGACATCTATCAATGCGGAGTTCGCTGCAAAAAAATCATTCAAAACCTGCTCACCTTCTCGCGCCAGGAAGAGTACTTGTTTTCTACTACCTCTATTGACGAAGTAGTAGAGGACGTACTGGGACTGATTGGCTACCAGCTGTCTGTCTCCGGCTTGACCATAACCCGGGAAATGACCGAGCCGCCTCTTTTATTTCATGGAAGTCGTCATCAGATCGAGCAAATTGTGATCAATCTCCTGTTAAATGCACGGGACGCTGTGGCAGGCAGGGAATCGCCGAACATTGTCATTCGCTCCTTCCTCGTACAAGAGGAGGAAAATTCTTATGTAGGTTTATCTGTTTACGATAACGGCACGGGCATTTGTGCAGATCACCTTTCGCAAATTTTCCTACCCTTCTACTCTACGAAGGAACGAACAAAAGGTACTGGTCTTGGGCTTTCCGTCAGCCTCGGAATTGCAGAAGCACATGGCGGGAAGCTGTTTGCAGAAAGTGTGGAGGGAGAGTACAGCAGGTTTACGATGCTATTGCCACTGTTAGCTGACGAGGAGGACAACGATGGAGAAAAAACGGATTTTGATCGTGGATGATGAAACAGAGGTCACTACCTTTTTTACCTATTTTCTCAGGAAAAAAGACTGCGATGTCATCGTCGCCAACTCCGGCAAGGACGTGGAACGATTGCTTCACACGGATGCTACAGGCTATCACGCTGCACTCGTTGACCTGAAGCTACCCGATGCAGACGGATTAACCCTGCTCAAACAAATCAAGACAGTATTTCCCACCTGCGAGGTCTTGCTCATGACGGGCTACAGTACGATTAAATCAGCAGTTACAGCGATGCAATGGGGCGCACGCGACTACTTGGAGAAGCCATTTGACGATCTGGACAGTCTGGAGCAGGTGATCAATGCAGTCCTCTCTTCTTCCAACAAACAAAGTGATCACCTATCCCAAGAAGCCGCCCAATATGGTATCGTGTATTCATCTGACAGTCCGATGGCCAATGTATGCGCAATTGCCAAAAAATTAGCAAAAAAGGCGATCCACATCCTTATTGAAGGCGAAACAGGTACGGGCAAGGAGCTCATAGCTCGCTTTCTCCACGGGGCAAGCAATCGCGCCCAGCAGCCTTTTGTCGCTTTTAACTGCGGGGCAGTGCCGGAGTCCTTGCTGGAAAGTGAGCTGTTCGGCTATGAAAAGGGGGCTTTTACGGGAGCGCTCAAGTCTCGCAAGGGCTTGTTCGAGCTGGCACATAACGGAACCCTGTTTCTCGACGAAATCGGGGAGGCGCCGCCTTCCATTCAAGTAAAGCTATTGCGTACGCTGGAGACGGGAGAGTTCATGCGCATCGGGGGCGAGCAGATCGGTCAGAGCAATATTCGCTTCCTTTCTGCCACCAACCGCGATCTGGAGCATGAAGTCGAGATGAATCGTTTCCGCAGTGACCTGTTATATCGTCTAGAGGGAATCAAGCTATCGATTCCTCCGCTGCGAGAACGAATTCAGGATATCCCCACAATCGCTCACTACTACTTGCAAAAGCGAAGTGGCGGGCCTTGCGAAATCGACCAGGATGCCATTGAGCTATTGCAGCGCTATGATTGGCCCGGCAATGTCCGCCAGCTGATCAATGTGCTGAATCAAACGATCGCCCTGCATGAATGCGAGCGGCTTCGTGCCGAGCACTTGCCAGCGCATTTGCGAAGCCGCGCGGTACAAATGCACAAGCCCTCCATTCCCAAAAGCATCGAGCAAGTCATCGATGACGAATGCGAGCGCTTTGTTGATACCATCAGCCGTCTTGTCACATCTGTGGACGGGATCGACTTCGATTATTTGATCAAGCGCATCAAGCAGCTCGAAGGCGAGATTGGACGAACGATTATCGAAAAGGGCTTGACCGAAACGAATGGAAACAGACAGCTGTTAAGCAAAAAATTAAACATCACCAAACGGACGATCCGCTACATTTTGAACGAAAAAGCGTAACGTCTGCATTGGCGCATCTAGGAGGCATTCACGTCGTGGTTCCCGAAAAACCTTTTTCTGCTCTAAAACGAATCCCTGCTGACTTCTCTCTGTCTGCTGTTATTGTTGGACTAATCGCCACGATGGTCTCCTACGCAGGACCACTGTTGATCGTCTTTCAAGCCGCCAAGGGTGCCGGACTCAGCGATGCTGTCCTCGCTTCCTGGATATGGGCTATCTCGATTGGGAGCGGCCTGACGTGCATCGTGCTCAGCCTGTGGTTTCGCTCACCGATTATCACCGCGTGGTCGACACCGGGAGCTGTCCTGTTGGTCACCAGCTTGACGGTATATTCCTTCCCCGATGCGATTGGCGCGTACATTTTTTCCGCCGTGGTCATCACGCTCGTAGGCGTGTCCGGTTTGTTTTCCGTTTTGATGAAATACGTCCCGCAATCGATTACGACCGCCATGCTCGCAGGGATTCTCCTGTCTTTTGGCGTTGACGTCTTTGTTTCCATGCAGCACCTGCCTGCACTGGCTCTGCCGATGATCCTTTGCTATCTGTTTGCCAAGCGCTGGTCTCCTCGTTATGCCGTCGTGCTTACGCTGTTGGTCGGCTTGATTGTCGCCTTTCTTATGGGGCGCTTGCAAATGGACAATGTCCAGATGTCTCTCGTCCAGCCCGTATTTACGATGCCAACGTTTTCGCTGGATGCGATCATTGGCTTAGGGATTCCCTTGTGCATCGTAGCACTTGCCTCTCAGAACGCCCCAGGAATCAGCGTTTTAAAAGCAGACGGCTATGATACGCCTCCTGGCCCGCTCGTGACCACTACCGGGATCGCGTCTCTCTTGCTTGCTCCCTTTGGCTCACCGGGCATCAATCTCGCGGCGATTACGGCTGCGATTTGCACGGGAAAAGAAGCTCATCCGGATCATACCAAGCGTTACATTGCAGGAATTGCTTGCGGGGTCTTTTACTTGATCTTCGGAATGTTCGGCGCAACGATGGCTTCTGTGTTTTCTGCCTTACCCAAAGAATTGATTGCCGTCATTGCTGGCTTGGCTTTGTTTGCCTCGCTCAGCTCAAGTCTTGCTTCAAGCGATGACCGAAGTGAAAGAACGGGAATGCGCCTTGGTTACGTTTCTCGTCACGATTTCCGGTATTTCAATTGGCGGGATTGGCGCTGCTTTCTGGGGCTTGATTGCGGGGGTAATCACGAATTTGATTTTGAATGGCAATGTGAAAAGCTGGTTTGTGAAAAAGAAAAATACGCAGCCGTTGGCTTAAAAGTTAATAAGGGCAGGAATCTTAAATGGATTCCCGCTCTTTTTGTTGTTCGGGATATTTTTCCACAATGTTTTCTTTGCTTCGTTATCCCCCATCCGTTTGTGCCGAAGTTAATCATTGATTTGGCGAATGGGATACGAAGTATGAAACATAATAAGGGCATATTGCTGGAAGGAGTGACGCACAATCATGAAAAGAATTACATGGCTATTCATTATTTCCATAATGATGGCTGGCTGCCTGAACAATAACCAAGGCCAACAACCAGGGGCTCAAACACAGCAAGCCCAAAATCAACAACAACAAAATCAACAGCAAAACCAAGTTCAACCGCAGAATAATTTGGATAATCGCATTCAAATTGCCAATCTGGCGGCAGAAAAGATTAAAAAAATAAACGGTGTAACGCAAGCGAATGTGCTGGTTACACAAAGAAACGCCTATGTAGCTGCTGCAGTGAATGCGAATCAAGGTAAACTCACCCAAGAGCTGGAAGATCAGATCGCCAAGCAAGTCCGGGCAGCCGATCCAAATATTCAAAACGTATACGTGTCAACCAATCCGGAATTTGTTGATAGTGTCAATCGGTATGTAACAGATGTAGGACAAGGAAGACCGGCTGCTGGATTTTTTGAGGAATTTAACGAGATGGTCCAACGGGTTTTTCCAAACGTCCGATAACAATGCGTGATGAATCCCTTGCCGGTAATCCTTAACGTACAGGATACCGGCGTTTTTTATATCAATCTCAGCTCTTTCATTTAACACTGTAACCATGTTGCATATGTTGCTCCCTTTGTTCGAATAATGTATTTGAAGAAATTGGAGAAGGAATGATGATATGGACAGCACGGATCAAAGGTTAGATTCTGTCATTCTCGGCATTGATGTCGGCTCAACCACCGTTAAAGCGACAGTAATTAACCCGAACAACAAAGAAATTCTGTGGTCAGATTATCAACGGCACCATACAAAGCAAGCGGAAAAGGTTCTGGAGCTATTGGTTGCCATTGGAAATCAGTTTCCTCACATTCCGCAAAAAAACATTCGTGTATTTATTACAGGCTCTGGAGCAGGTCCGATTGCTGAGCACATCGGCGCGAAGTTTGTTCAAGAAGTGAATGCCGTCACGATGGCCGTGGAACAACTTCATCCCGATGTAGGGAGTGTCATCGAACTGGGAGGACAGGACGCCAAAATCATTAACGAGGAGACAGGCAACAAGCAAGCCCTTACGTCCATGAATGACAAATGCGCATCTGGCACTGGCGCCACGATTGACAAGTGCATGATAAAAGCGGGCATGCCGATGGATGAAGTGGGCCGACTGCATTTTGATGATTCCAAACTGCACCATGTGGCAGCCAAATGCGGTGTGTTTGCGGAAACAGACATTGTCAATCTGGTAAAAAGCGGAATACCCTCCGCTGAAATCATGTGCTCCCTTGCCGATGCAATTGTGATGCAAAATCTCTCCGTCCTCACCCGCGGCAATACGTTGCGCCACCGTGTCCTTTTACTAGGCGGTCCTAATACATACTTGCCTTTCCTTCAAGAATGCTGGCGAAAACGTATTCCGCAGACCTGGCAAGAGCGAGGATACGAATATCCTCGAGACATTCCGATAGAAGAACTGATCTTTGTTCCTGACAATTCCCAGTACTACGCCGCTTACGGTGCCGTCATTTACGGAATGCATGAGCCGGCTGGCGTTGGCAATTACACGGGCTTGGAAGGACTGAAGGAATTTATTGCGCACGGTCGGAAGGCAAAGCTGGGTGAGAAGGCAGGCCCCCCGCTTATGCGTTCGGAAACGGAACAGGAAGAATTCCGCAGGATGTACAGCATACCCAAATTTACATCTGCGAGCTTCACGCCGGGGCAAAAGGTACGCGCCGTAATCGGTCTCGATGGCGGCTCTACTTCATCCAAAGCGGTTCTCGTCGATGATAGCGGAAACATCTTGCTGAAGGAGTACCAATTATCAAAGGGCAATCCCTTGGAAGATACAAAGGAAATGCTGAAGAGGCTTCGAGACAGGGTGAGTGAGCAAGGAGCCGAATTAGAGATCATCGGCTTCGGAGCCACAGGTTATGCTGCCGATGTTCTGGAAAAAACATTGAAGGCGGATGTCAACATTGTCGAAACCGTTGCTCATATGATGAGTGCTGTCAACCAATTTGGTGATATTGATGTGATTTGCGACATCGGTGGACAAGATATCAAGGTCCTCTTCATGAAAAATGGAGACATCCGCAATTTCAGACTATCTAACCAATGCTCTGCAGGAAACGGAATGTTGTTGCAAGCGATGGCAGACCAGTTCGGCATTGCCGTTCAAGAATATGCGGATACAGCTTTCCAGGTTGACCTTTCCCCTACCTTTTCATACGGATGTGCCGTTTTCCTCGATGCCGACCGTGTCAATTTCCAAAAGGAAGGCTATTCGAAGGAAGAGCTGTTGGCCGGCCTCGCTTTGGTGTTGCCGAAAAACGTTTGGCAATATGTCGTGCAAATCCCTCGCATGTCTGAACTGGGGCGCAAGTTCGTTCTGCAAGGCGGAACGCAATATAATCTCGCCGCCGTAAAAGCACAAGTCGATTACATCAAGCAGCGCGTTCCTGATGCAGAGGTTTATGTTCATCCCCATCCGGGAGAAGCGGGAGCAATCGGCGCCGCGATGGAAACGCTGCGTGTGGTCAAGCGCCGTGGCTATTCTACCTTTTTGGGTCTTGAATCGGCGATTAACCTGTCCTATTTGAGCCGTAACGATGAATCTACCCGCTGTACGTTCTGCCCGAACCATTGCAGCCGTACGTTTATCGATTCCGAGACGCCGGATGGGCAAACGGCCAGGTATATCTCCGGTTTTAGCTGTGAGAAAGGAACGGTGGAGGATAAGGAAGCCGTGATCCAGCTCACCAAGAAGCGACAAGAGCTGAAAAAGCACTACCCGAATCTGGTCGAATATGAAGCCGTACGCATGTATCAGCACTTTTACGACCCAGAGCCGCTCCCCGAAACGGATACACTCGTAGAGGATGTTCGGCTCAAACGAAGCTGGTTAGGGTGGGGCGGCATGCGGAAGACTTCCTATCAACGCTCATTCCAACGCTCTGCCCCGGCGGAAATGGAACGAAGAAACAAGCTACGCGTCGGGATTCCCCGCGTGCTTAATATTTGGTCCACCGCCCCTTTTTGGCGCACCTACTTCGAAACGCTGGGTGTAGATAAAAACAATCTTGTTTTCAGTGACTTTACCAGTGAGGAAATGTGGCAAGAAGGCGGAAAGTACGGTTCCATCGACCCCTGCTACCCGTCCAAGGTGGCGCAAGCCCATATCCACAATTTGTTGTTTAAGCACCATGAGAAAAAGCCGCTTGACTACATCTTTTTCCCATGCATCACCCATATCCCGACGCATCTGCAAAATGTGATGGATTCATCAAGCTGTCCCATTGTAGCAGGAGCACCGAACGTGATTAAGGCTGCCTTTACAAAAGAAGTCAACTTTTTTGAGACGAGAGGAGTCACCTATCTCGATCCAGCCGTTACCTTCACCGAGCTGAATTTGATGAAAAAACAGTTGTATGAAGCGTTCAAAGACTTTTTGCAAATGACAGAGGATGAAAGCGATTTTGCCGTACAGCAGGGCTGGATCGCAATGAATCTGTTTGATGCCGAGATGCAGGAAAGAGGAAAAATGATACTGGAACAGGTGGAAGCGGATAATCGGCTCGCGATTATGATGATTGGCCGTCCCTATCATTCCGATCCTGGCATGAATCATGGTGTTTTGGAAGAGTTTCAAGTATTGGGTTATCCGATTCTCTCCATGCGCTCTATCCCGAAAGATGAAGAGTGGCTGCAACGCTTTTTCCAGGACGATCTGGATAGTGGACGTGTGGAGTATGCATTAGAGGTCAGTGATGTGTGGCCGGAAAACTTCAGTTCCAATTCTGTGCAAAAAGTATGGGCATCCAAATTTGCCGCCCGTCATCCCAATGTGGCCGTACTTGATTTATCCAGCTTTAAATGCGGACATGATGCGCCTACTTACGGGCTCATAGACTCGATCATTTCAACGGCAGGGACACCTTACTCCGCCTTGCACGATATTGATGCCAACAAACCAAGCGGGTCGATCAAAATTCGCGTGAAAACCTATGCCCACAGCTTGGGACTCCATGAAGAACGCTTGCATGATCTGGCCCAGAAAAAGGCGGAGCTGCAAGAGCGCTTGGAACAGAAACGACTGGAGCTTTCTGGCTTGCAAACAAAAGGGCACACGGATTCCTACGAGCAAAAAAACTTTTCTCAGACGGGCAACTAAACATCCAGAAAAAGGAGCGACAACCACCAGATGACAGCAAGCAAAGAGCTTCTTAACGACTCGGAGACAAAACGGTCAACGGATGAGCGTACACTGCTTCACTTTCAAACAGAACAGGAACTTGCGTTAGGTTTGGAACAGGCAAAAAGAACACAATGGTTCGATCCGGTACCACGTCAATTTTTAATGAAGGATAAGGCAACTACAACCATCCTCTTTGGCGGGCTTACCATGGCGCACGATTTTCTGGTTGAGGGCGTATTGAAAGGATTGGGCTATACGGTGAAGCACATGGATTGCCCGGATACCGAGTCACTTCGGTTCGGCAAAGAGTTCGGAAACCGCGGGCAATGCAACCCGACGTACTTTACCGTAGGCAACCTGATCAAGTATCTGCATCATCTGCGCGAGGTCGAAGGAAAATCAAAAGAGGAAATCGTGAGTAATTACTTGTTTATCACTAGTGGATCTTGCGGCCCGTGCCGCTTTGGCACCTATGTTACGGAGTATCGGAAAGCCTTGCGTGATGCCGGATTTGACGGCTTTCGCGTTCTTTTGTTTCAGCAGCAGAGCGGTCTGAAGCAGGCAACAGGCGGCGAATCGGCTCTGAAATTGGACACCTCGTTTTTTGCCGGTTTTCTCAAGGCGGTTCTCCTGGGAGATATTTTGAATGCCATCGCTTATCGGATTCGTCCTTATGAGGTGGCAGCAGGCTCTACCGATGCCGCTCTCGCACGCTGTAAGCAGTTCTTGTACGATGCCCTGCATCAACGCAAGTGGCTGATACCCGCGCTGATCAGATGCCGCAAAGAACTGGAAGCAATCAAGGTAGATCGTACACAAGTCAAGCCAAAGGTGAGCATCATCGGCGAGTTTTGGGCGATGACAACAGAAGGTGACGGCAACTATCAATTACAGCGGTTTCTCGAACAGGAAGGGGCCGAGGTGGAGGTACAATCGATTACTGCCTGGATTCTCTTCCTGATTTGGGAAGGACGCTATGACACCCAAAAGCGGATGAGACTGCGTGGAGAAGATTCAGGCCGCTACGGCTTGGAAGGGAAAAACCCTGTCGTACGTCTGCGCATGCTGGCGATAGCTGACCGTGCCATTCGAGTCCTGTTTCAGGTCTACGCGAAGACGATCGGACTCAATGGTTATCATCTTCCCGACATGGACGAGATCGCAGAGGTATCCCACCAACACTACAACAACCATGTCCGCGGTGGAGAAGGTCATATGGAAGTCGGGAAGCTAATCTTAAATGTCGCCAAACGGAAAGTAAACATGACCCTCTCCGTTAAGCCATTCGGATGTATGCCATCATCTGGCGTCTCCGATGGTGTTCAATCATTCATTACTGAAAAATACCCCGATGCCATCTTCCTCCCGATTGAAACAACGGGAGATGGAGCGATCAACGTATACAGCCGCATCCAGATGATGCTGTTTAAAGCAAAACAAGCTGCGCAGAAGGAGTTTGACGATGCTTTAACCAAAAAAGCCATCACGGTTGAGCAGCTTCAGAGCGTTAGCCTTTCAACAAGTACCCATCCCTTGCGAAGAAGCCGTCATGTCGTGGCTTGTACGGCGGCAAACACGGTATATGGCATCCGTGGTTTTATGAACTGGTTTTCACTCCGACGAAACAAGGAGGAAGTGAAAGGAGTATAGAAAAACGGCTCTTTCGAACTGATTCGAAGGAGCCGTTTTGTATGTTGCAATGGCGTATATATGACAATCGCTGTCATATTCGCTAAGATACAATCAAAGTAATTTTCTCATGACTTCTAGGAGGGCATGTTATGCGGGCAGATCGACTGCTTACGATCCTGTTGCTCTTGCAAAACCACGGTCGCCTGACTTCCAGGCAATTAGCAGAAAGGCTGGAGGTGTCTGAACGAACGGTTCATCGTGATATGGAGGCTTTGAGTGCGTCAGGCGTTCCGGTTTATGCCTTGCGCGGTGCAGATGGCGGCTGGACTTTGGCGGAAGGATATCGCAGTAATTTGACCGGAATGAAAATAGATGAGCTGCAATCACTGCTCGTAGCCTCCCCTGCTGCCTTGTTGAATGATCTCGGGCTGCATGAAAACTATGAAGCTGCTTTTCTCAAGCTGCTGTCGGCGCTGCCAAAGACCGTTCAGCAGGATGCCATCCACGTACACCAGCTCCTGCATATCGATGGGGCAGGCTGGCATGAATCGACCGAAACGTTTCCCTTCTTGTCTACTGTTCAAGATGCCGTATGGCTTTCCCGCAAGCTGTTCATTCGGTACTCGCGTGAGGACGTAGCAGTAGAGCGCATCGTCTGCCCGCTCGGACTTGTAGCCAAACGAAGCATCTGGTATTTGGTCGCGCAGGTGGACGAGGACATGCGAACGTACCGGATTTCACGACTTTTGGATGCTCAGCTGCTAGATGATGGCTTCATCCGCCCAAGCGATTTCGACCTCGCACGCTATTGGGAGCAATCCACACTCGACTTCAAATCCAGCCTCCCGCGATATCCTGCGCGGTTGCGGATAGATAAAGAGACCTTTCCAGCGGTAAAACAGGAGCGCTATATAAAAATAGCTTCCACTCTAGCCGCAGCAGACGACTGGATGGAAGCAGAGGTTGAATTTCATACACTTGCATCAGCATGCTCGCTCGTGCTCAGCTACGGCCCGCACATTCAAGTGTTGGAGCCACAAGAGCTGAAACGTGAGGTCACAGAGCAAGCTCGCGCTATACTTCGCCTGTACGAGGGCCCGAATTAGCAAGCACCTTCGTTTCTCGTCCGTACACGAGCAGGACGATTGTTCCTGCGATCAGCACCGCGGTAAATACACTAAAAATGAACGTGTAGCTGTAATGATGCGACGCGTAGTACCCGACGAGATACGGGGCTATAATGCTGCCGATTCTCCCTACACCGGATGCTATTCCAGAACCGGTAGCACGCAGCGGTGTCGGATAATTTTCGGGTGTGTACGCGTACAAGGCACCCCAAGCACCCAGATTGAAGAAGGACAAGAAGGCTCCCGTCACCAGCAGCTCTGTCGTGCCACTGCTTTGTCCAAAAGCAAAGGCCATCACACCGGTCATGAACAAGAAGGTCGCCAGCGTCCATTTCCGGCCCCATTTTTCCACGAGATAGGCTGCTGCGAAGTAGCCTGGAAGCTGGGCCAATGTCATGATCAGTACGTACTGGAAGCTTTTGATCATCGTAAAGCCTTTGTCGACCAGAACGGATGGCATCCATAAAAACATGCCGTAGTACGAGAAAGCGATGGCAAACCAGACGGCCCACAGCGTAATCGTCTCTGTTCGGTGCGACGTCAACAGTGTTCGAACCGGAATCTTCTCGGCCCGCTTTTGAAACTGAGGAGATTCCGGAATGCTCCGACGGGCAAACCAGGCGTACACCACTGGCAATGCCCCGATCATGACAGCTACGCGCCAGCCATAGTCGGGAATAACGAAGTACGCGATGACAGCTGCCGCGATCCAACCGACCGCCCAAAAGCTCTCCAGCAGCACAACCGTACTTCCTCGCTTCTCCGGTGGCGCAAACTCGTTCACCAGCGTCGAGGCTACTGGCAGCTCGGCACCCAAACCGAGTCCCATCAGGAAGCGGAAGAGCAGCATGGTAGCAAATCCGGTTGCGAAAGCGCTCGCAAAGCTCGCCAAGCCAAACAAGACCAAGGTCAGCAAAAATACTGGCTTGCGGCCAATTCGGTCAGCCAAATATCCGCCGACGATTGCCCCAATCGCCATTCCGACGAGATTGCCCGTCCCTAAGAGCCCGGCCTCTTCCCCTGTCAAACCCCATTCCTGTCGTAATGCCACCATAATAAAAGATAAGAGTGCAACATCCATGGCATCGAACATCCAGCCAAAACCGGCTGCCCAAAAAACTTTTTTGTAAGGCTTCGACATTCTCGCTCCCTGCTTTCCTTTCGTTTTCGTATGAATTTCACGCCTTGTTATCATTTCGCTTTTCCGGCCAATCTCCTGCTCACCGAAAAAAGTTCGACTATTGTGATAGTAGCCTTTCCCAATAACCTCCAGTCTAGTCTGCCCATGACAAAAAGGCGGCCCGTTGTTCGTTAGCCGCCATTTCTAGACAGGGACTATTTATTATTGGGGAAACCGCTGAATGAATCTGTTCATGAGCAAGGAAAGAGAAATCAAAATGGGAGGGTCGTCCGGATGAGGCACATGGAGAGTAACTTGCTGATGAGGGACGATTGTATTCGGCGTGACGATGATCGGTTTTTTGGAACGTGTGCGCAATGTTTCGTACGGCAAGAGGAAATCCATAGCCTGCATGCCCCACGCAACAGACGTCCCCATTAAGTAATACGTGCCCGGCTTCACATTTGTAAAACAAAAATCACCTAACGATGGCAGCAATGTTCCGTATAAAGGAAGACCTTCCGGGATCGGCTTGGCAAACAGTCCAATCAAAACGACTCCTTGAAAAGGCTCCGTGGATTCGATGGTCCCTGCTATCGTCATCGGTCGCTCGGGTGCTGGATGTGATCTGCTCCACTCCGCCAGCTGCTGCAAGGAACGGAGACGATCATCCGCTAGCTGGGCAGTCTCGCGAAATTCGCTAGGTGACACCCCGACACGCTCCGTAAAACGGGTGGAGAACGTCCCCAAGCTCTGCTGGCCGATTTCCAGACCGATGTCACGAACACTCATACTCGTGCGTAACAGCAAATCCTTTGCCTTCTGCAACCGCATGGTGGACACATAATACAGTGGAGGAAGACCGATTCTCTCTTTAAAAATTCTCGCGAAATGATACTGACTATACGCCACATGATTCGCCAACCGGGAAAGTGGCAAAGGCTCATCGATGTGCTTATGAATATAGGCGATTACTTCGTCAATCTCGGTATACCGATCCATCATGAGAACTGCTCCCTCCTTCTTCCAGTCGAGCTCTATAACAGAACACTTGTTCCGACATAAAATTTACCATATTTTTCTCAATCATGGAAGGAGCAATCTATTAAATTTACACTTTCGCTTTCTGAATACGGATTTCATCCAGAAAGGACTGCATCGTGTTTGTTACAAAGGAATCTTTTCTGCGAATAAAAACGGTCGTCACTTCATGATAAGGCTCCGGGATTTGATGGATATAAACCGTTCCACTCTCGACCAGATGACGAACAGCCGACTTCGGCAAAATGGTAATGCCGATCCCCGCAGCGACACCCCCTATAATCGTCTCAAACGTTCCGAACTCCATTACTTTTTTCGGAATCAAGCCCTCTACCTTCATCCAGGTCTCCAAGCGCTCGCGATATCCACAGCCTTTTTTGTAGAGCAACAGTGCTTTACCGGTAATATCACTGGCGGTGAAGGAACTGTTTTTCGTTACCAGTACCAGCTCCTCTTGAAACACTTGCTCCTGCTCAATCAATGGATGGTTGATCGGTCCACTCACGAACGCTCCGTCCAGCGCGAGATCCAGCACTTTCTGCAGCAGATGCTCTGTCACGCCGGCCTTGAGTGAAATATCTACATGCGGGTACTGGCTGCAATACGAGGATAACAGTCCCGGTAGGGCATTGATCGTCTCGACCATCCCGACTTCCAGCATCCCGGACGGCTCTGACGCTCGGTGAAAATAACTTTGCATTTCTTCGAATTTGGCGATGATTTCTCGCGAATATTCGAGCAGGCGCTTCCCTTCTGTATTTAGCGTCATTCCTCGCTTGTTGCGATAAAACAAAGGCGTTCCGAGCTCTTTTTCCAGCAGCTTGATTCTCGCTGTCACATTCGACTGAACGTAGCTCAGCTCAGCTGCTGTCTTGCTCACGCTGCCCAATGTGGCTACCATCTGGAATATTTTCAAATCATTGATCTCCACTATTATCCCCCTCCTTTCATCTATCACTAAAAATGATACATAAAGTTATTATCAATCATTATACTAACATATTTTCATCCAGTATGATGTGGTAAGTCAACTTTGTCAGCTTCAGATTGAAAAGGAGAAATCGCATAATGAACAAGCAACTACTTATGGGGTCTATTTTCTGCATGGTCGCCAGTATGTCATGGGGGGCGATGTTTCCGGTTGCGTATATCGCGCTGCAAGAGATCGATCCATTTTACTTCTCGTTTCTTCGCTATTTTTTCGTAACGATCATTTTGTGCGGTTTGCTCTGGGCAAAAGAAGGCTTGTCAGCTTTTCGTCTTGAGGGGCGCGGGAAGTCTCTGCTGTTTTTTGGAACAATGGCGTTTACCGTCTACAATATGGGAGTATTTCTCGGGCAGGATTTGATGGGAGAGCCAGGCACGATTGCAGCGTCCATTATGGAAGTGCTCATGCCGATGATCTCGATTGTCCTTTTGTCTATTGCGACTAGAAAGCTTCCGCCGTACTATACGTTGGCAACGATTCTGGTAGCTTTGGTCGGTGCTGTCCTTGTTATTACCAATGGCAATCTTACCTTCTTTACTACAGCAAGTGAGCATTTGATTCCGTTGTTCTTCATTTTCATCGGTGTCGTGGGTTGGGTCGTCTATTCGATCGGCGGCGGGCGTTTTAGCACGTGGTCTACGCTTCGCTACTCCACGTTGACGTGTCTCTTGGGAACAGGCGTTAATTTCGTGATTGTCACGGTTTCCTCCCTCTTTGAATGGCTTCCGGTTCCTACCGTCGAAACGGTGATGTCCATCAAATACGAAATGGCGTTTATGGTTCTCTTACCTGGCTTCGTAGCCCTCTTGAGCTGGAATGCAGGCATCAAGCTGCTCACTCCGCTCAACGGTATTTTGTTTATCAATCTGGTACCGATCACGACCTTTGCCATGATGGCATTTCAAGGTTATGAAATCAGTCGCTACGAATTGAGCGGCACCCTGCTCGTTATCCTGGCTCTGATCGGGAACAACCACTTCCAGAGAAAGCAGCTGCAGTACCGCACTGTCACCACACAACAACCGAGTGGAAGAAAAGTTCCGTCCATGTAGTCTAAAAAGAAAGGATAGAAATTCAGGCAGCCCTGAATCTCTATCCTTTTTTATATCATGATTAAGTGATCCGAGTATTGTCCTACTAGTACCTTCGTCGTTTCAATCCAGAGCTTTCGGTGCAAAATCGTCGGCCCCAATCTTCTTTCCATAAATCGCAGCATTGGCTCGTTGTCATGCTCGATCAAGCACATACCATAAGGAAACGTTGGCAGCGCTTGTTCAATGGTTTTCATCAAAAGGGTAATTCCTCTTGCTTGCTGCTGATACTTCTTGTGGACAAACATCGTCTTGTACAAAAGCAAATTATCGGCCATCCGCTGTACAATCACCCAGCCAATGACTTTCCCCTGATAGCGCAGCCCTGTACTATATTCAGGATCGAATTTTCCTTCTTCATAATACGGAGACAAAAGTGACGTGTACCATTGCCCTTCTCCCTGTTCAATTTCCAGACGCTCTGCTGTCGTCAGGTCTTTCCACGGAAAGAGGGTAAAATCCTCAGGGAGTGCCAGCCTCTCCACCCAATGGCATTCACCCAGCCGCATCGAGCCGAGTGTGTACATATGGGTTTTTACCTTTGGCAGCTGCCAGCCTTCCCTGATCGCAATTTTGGAGAGCCATGAAAAATCTTGTGCTTTGATGAAGCCAGCGAACTGACCATCGCTTATGCCTTGCTCTCTCATTTTTTGCTCAGCGTGCCACAGCAGCTTCATGCCCATTCCCCGCCGTTGATGCCCCTCTGCTACTACAAGCTCGATGATCTTGGCCTGTCCTTCTTTTATAGCGGATCTCCCCAACACGATGCCCGCAGGCTGATTGTTGTTAGAAGCCCCGAATCCCCAAACAGATGCGCCGTTGATCTGATTCAGCCACTCCAGGTGCTTGGGGTGCACCAACGATTTATACGCCTGTGCAGTGCTAGCAGTCAGTTCCTCTAGTTGCAATGTTCGTACCTCCTCGATGGACTTTGGCTTACTCATTGCTTGGATTTTACAGGTGCTGTTGCTGTACCTTGTATAAGATTCCCGGCCTTATCCCTCATGAAGCCTGGTCCAAAGGAAACCTTGCTCTGTTCTGTGATGAGAGACCCGAACGTGGTATAGAACGTATCATGAAACGTTACGCGAATGGTGTTACCTGACACCTGGAATTTGGCATACCCCGTTACCTCTCTCATGTCGTCAAAATTCCCGGAAGGTGAGAATAACATTCTCAAATTGGGGTTCGGATCATTACGAAGTGGTTCTGACGCCGACAATGTATAGGTTGTTCCCTCTTCGATGACGTCTGGGGACAATTGTGGAGAGGTAGCGTCAAAGCCGACACCAATCTCCTCTGTATCCAGCAAATTATCATCCCGATACAGCTTGAACACTGCATAAGAATTGTCATCTTCTGTTACCGTTGGTTTGGCCTTGATCGTCACTCCATAATCTCCATGGGTCATTTCTAGTAAAGACTCGTCGACCTCGATGGTGATGTATTCCTTTTCATTAATCACAAAACGGTCTAACTGCTTGTCATAGCGATACGAGAGGGGCTGATTTTTTACAGATACCTCAAGATATTCGCTCAATGCCCTCTTATCCATTGCTGGCTCCCACTTGTCGGCGAGCGTAACTTGACGGGAGTGCGTCGGAGCAATCGGCAGCTCGATCTCAGCATCAGGCAAGCGATCTACGCGTGGGTTGTTGAACAACGTTTGTGCTTTTGCTACGTAGGACATCCAGTGTGTTTTTTCTGGGCCCTCACTTAGAAGCTCGACCTTGGAATAGGCTGCATCGATCATTTCCTGAGTGACCTTGGGCCGCAGTTCGATCATATCATTCGTCGTATAAAGCCCCTCGACCGCTCGCTTCGCTTCCTCCAGCACATTCTTCCCTTGATTAAACAGCTCCTGTGCTTTTTGGATGTCCGCTAACAGCAATGCCTTTGTCTCCGAGCCACCCTTTAGTTTCTCTACCTTCGCCTTCGCTCCATCGATAGTGCTCTGTGCCACTTCTGGTTTTAGTGCTGTCTGGTTTTCATCGGTGAACAGGTCACGAACGGCTTTTTTTGCTTCGACAATCAGCAAGTCGTCATACTGCTCCTGTGCCTTCCCAATAAGAGCGAGCAGATCTAACTTTTCTGGCAGGCGATTGTCCAGCTTCTCCACCAGCGTTTTGGCTGCATCAATTGTTTCCTGTGTGACACCAGGCTTCAGATCAGTCATATCCGGGTTCGTAAAGAGCCCTTCTACAGCCTGCTTCGCTTCTTCCAGCAGATTTTTCCCGTTATCCAAAAGCGTTTGTGCCCTCCCGATATCAGCTAACAGGCCTGACTTTTCTGACACGCTATTGTCCAGACCTTCCACTAGCTTCTTGGCATCATCGATCTGTTTCTGATTCGTTCCTGCACGCAGTTCCTCTTTCTTCTCATTAGCAAACAGCTCATCGACTGCTCTCTTGGCTTTTATGAGAGGGGAGATCGGCGGCGGATCGACTGGCGGTGGAATCACAATGACCGGGTCTTTGAAACGAATCGAAAAACTGTCGCTCGTGACATCTTTCTGTGCGCGCTTGATGTGTCGCTTGTCGATCATGAAGCTGACCTCTTTTACATTGTCCGCAGCTGAATGTCTTTTTGCTTTTCCCGTAAACAAAATGGTGAGCTCGTCGTCATTCTCTTGTTTGACCTCAATATCCAGCCCGTCAGGCAGATTATGTACCTCGATATCATCGGCAGACAGTTCACCAAGGAACCTGCCGTTTGTCAGCTTGATCGTTTGTTTGGCCGTGATACTGCCATCATTTGCCCCTGCTTCTTCTATGACCGTCTCGCTGACAGAGAGCGCTGGCAAATCAGGCAGCTCGGCTCCATCTATGGCTATCTCAAAGACGGCTTGTGCATCGTCCATTTTTGCCGTAATTTCTACCAGTCCTTCTTTCTTGGCGGTTACCTTGCCCTCGTAGTTGACGAATGCAACACGTCTATCGCTGGAGCTCCAGAGCAGCTCCCTTCCAGCGACGATGCGGTCATTATCATCCCAAGCAACAGCGACCAGTGTCAGCGTCTTATCCGTTTTGTCCTCCGTAGATAGCTGGGCATCTTTTGCCATCGCGACGAGCTCGATCCGCTCTGCTTTCGTCCCTTTTTCGGCAATCACGAATGGTTCCAATTCCACTTCTTCGCCGTCATACTGCAAGCGCAGGGAAACCGTCTGTTCTTTTTTCGCTACACGAAACGGTGAGAAACTGAGCAAAACAAGCCGTTCTTCCTCTAGCCAGACGAAGCTTTTGATTTTGATCCGAGTCGGATTTCGATCATCTACAGCGGCCATCAGGCGGAAATCCTTACTAGCAGGTGCCTTGTCTGGGGCTGTCTCCAATCGATAAGCAATAAAGCCGTTGGCTGCTGTATGCCCCTCAGACTCTAGTAAGGACTCCCACGGCTGGGCATCCTCTTCTACTTCCTCTCGTACTTCCTCATCGACTGAATCCGTTTGGCCTTCTATTACTGACGTGCTGGCTATCCCCATCGTCTGCCTCTCTTTAATCGGATACGAAACTGCTGCATAGGCATTGCCGACAAAAGAAAGCAAAAAACCGGTGGAGACAACGGCTGTTATGATTGTTTTTACCTTTGGCTGTTTTTTGCACATACTGATATACCCCCTCTAGCAAAATAATGCTACCAGAGGAGGAAATGAAAAAAACCTAACAAAAGTTAGGTTTTCTGAAGTACTTTTTTACACCAGTAACAGATCAACAAAAGACTCCTGATCGAGCTTCCCGAAAAACTCCTGAAGATTGACATCGGCCAGTCGCGCACTGACAGAGGAACGATCATATGGCGTGTCACGAAGCAATGCCTCCAGCTCTGCTACATCGCGCACCCCGAAGAAATCGCCGTAAATTTTTGCTTCTTTAATTTTGCCTTTCTCAATATCAAGCTGAATCTCTACGGTGCCGATATCGAACCGCTTGGATTGACGGTAATTGCTTTTCGGAGATTTTCCGTAGTTCCACTCCCAGGTCTGGTAGCGGGAGGCCGAAAGCTCGTGAATCTTCTCCCAATCCTCGTCAGTCAGCTTGTATTCTTCGATTTCTCCTTCTCCAAAAATCGAACGGAGAATCGCCAGACGGAATTCTTCAATGGTCATCTTCGTCTCTAAAAACTCCGTGATGTTGGCAACGCGACTACGTATGGATTTAATCCCTTTCGACTGGATCTTCTCCGCGTTTACCTTCAGTGCAGACACGACGTTTTCCATCTCTGAATCAAAGAGTAGCGTGCCGTGGCTGAACATGCGTCCTTTCGTCGAATACTGCGCGTTTCCGGAGATTTTTCGCTCACCGACCTGAATGTCATTGCGTCCCGTCAGCTCAGCTTCTACCCCTAATGTTTTCAAGGCTTGTACCACAGGGGCCGTAAATTTGCGGAAGTTGTGGAAGGACTCGCCGTCATCATTCGTAATAAAGCTGAAGTTGAGATTGCCCAGATCGTGATAGACAGCGCCACCACCAGACAATCTGCGAACCACGTGAATGTTGTTTTCCTCTACATAGGTCGCATTGATCTCTTCAACTGTATTTTGGTTTTTCCCGATAATGATGGAAGGTTCATTGATATAAAACAGCAAGTAGTCATCACTGCTGGACAAATGCTTCAGAGCGTACTCCTCAATGGCCAAATTGATGCGTGGATCCGTAATTCCTTGATTATCGATAAATTTCATCAGATAGCCTCCATCCGTAAGCGTTCTATCTTCCTATCATACCATTTCCTGCTGGACTGTACTGCTCTCGAATCTGCTCGTGAATGCAGCAACGATTACTTATCTAATTTTTTTGTGGATTTTTTGAATTTCCTCTATAAAAACGTTTTCATATTGTCGATAAATGACGTAAGCCTAGGGCAATCATCTTGGTGTTTTCTTTTTACGAATTAAATACTTTGAACCAATGAGGTGTTCTCTATGAAAACAGCCAAGTTCTCCCGCTCCCACTCTCTTCGCACCAAGCTCGTCCTTCTATGCCTACTGCTTTTGGCGATTCCTTGCTTGGTCGTCGGGTTTCAGGGCTATTTTTCGGCTGGCCAAAGCTTGGACGATTTGGGCGGTCGCATCTTAAAAAACAACGTGAACTTGACGATCGAAATGATTGATGTTCTCCAGAAACAGGTCGAGGCCGGCAAAATCAGCAAAGAAGATGCACAGGAGCAAGTAAAAATTCACATCCTCGGCCCTAAGCAATCGGACGGAACACGGTCGATTAATAAAAATATCGATTCAGGTGCCAGCGGATATATGTTTGTTCTCGATGAAAAAGGCGTCATGCTCGCATCTCCTTCCATTGAGGGGAAAAATCAGTGGGATACCAAAGGGCCTGATGGCGGCTATTTTTCCCGAGAAATGATTAAGCGCGGCCAGGAAGGTGGCGGCTTTACGTACTATCAGTGGTCAAAGCCTTCAGAGCCAGACGTTTTATATCCGAAGATCGCCTACTCCAAGCTAGACCCTCACTGGGGATGGATCGTAAGCGCCAGCAGCTACATGGAAGACTTCAACGCTCCAGCCGAAAAAGTGTTGGATGATTTGCTGATCGTACTGGGAATATTCTTGATCGTCGGATTCGTCGTTTCGTGGTTTGCCTCCGGGTTCATTTCCAAGCCCATCTCCTTGATTGCGGACCGCGTGAAAGAAATTGCTGGCGGCGATCTGTCCGGGAAAGACATCGTGGTAAAAAACCGCGATGAAATCGGGCAATTGGTTCATGACGTTACCCAAATGACAGAGAATCTGCGCGAGCTCATCTCTCGCGTCCGCATCAGCTCCCTGCATGTCGCTTCCACCTCTGAGCAGCTGACAGCAAGTGCAGAACAGACGAGCAAGGCAACCGAGCAAATTGCGATCACCATGCAGGAGATCGCGGTCGGAACCGAGGAGCAGTCCAAAACAGTCGATGGAACTGTCAAGACGATCAATGAAATGTCCTCGCGCCTGCAGCAAATCGCGTCCAGTACCGAACAAGTCTCCTTGACCGTCGATACGGCGACCATGTTGGTTTCAAGCGGGAACGAAGCAATTGGCAGCGCGATCCATCAAATGAATTCCATCAGCAGCACTGTCCACGAGTTGGCGGAATCCATCAAAATGCTTGGGCACCGCTCTTCGGAAATCAGCAAAATCGTTGAGGTCATCACATCGATTGCAGAACAGACGAATCTGTTGGCACTGAACGCTGCCATCGAAGCGGCACGCGCTGGAGAGCATGGACGCGGATTTGCCGTCGTCGCCAATGAAGTGCGTATCCTGGCTGAGCAATCCGCAAAATCTACCCAGCAGATTAAAGACCTCATTAGCGCCATTCAAGTCGATACGAACAAGGCCGTATACACAATGGAGACGACGACAAATGAGGTGTCAGCCGGAATCGAAGTCGTCCATGACGCCAGCAAGGCTTTCCATGAGATTCTGTCTGGAACGACAGAAGTTGCTCGTCAGATTCAGCAGGTCACAACTGCCACGCATCATATGACAACAGGTGCAGAGCAAGCTGTCCATTCGATTGAAGCGATCGCCACAACTGCACAGACCACTGCTTTCGGGACACAAAACATTTCTGCGGCCGCTGAGCAGCAATTAGCCTCCATGGAGGAAATTTCGTCCTCAGCCGCTTCCCTGTCAAAAATGGCGGATGAGCTGCATGAATCGATCCAGCAATTTAAGGTGTAGGGATAGAACGTGAATCAAAAAAGGCTGCCTTTGCTGGTCAAATTCTGACCTGACACAAAGCAGCCTTTTTCTTGTTGAGAAAACCGATCTATGTCCGGGGCGGTTGCTCAGCTTCCCAAGTAATCGAAATGGTCGTCCCCTGCCCGACAGCCGTATTCACTTCAATGGAACCGCCAAATGCTTCGACTAATGCTTTCGTAATGACCATCCCAAGTCCAGAGCCTTCCGTACGGGACTCGGTGTCCGTCCCACGGTAATACCTCTCGAAAAGTCGGTCTGCGGTTTCTTCGTCCATCCCTCTGCCGTTGTCGTTAAAGATGAGCACAACAGAGGATGGCTCGACTGCCTGCACCGTAATCGACACAATCGTACCGCTATCGTTGTGCAACAGTGCATTTGCAACCAGATTATCCACAATACGCTGAAACCAGGGCTTGTAGACGAGCATGTAAACAGATGCAGCTGACGGGGAAAAACGGATGCATTCATCCGGGTATGCTGGATGCTTTGCTGCTTCTTTGATGGCTTCTGCTGTGCAAACGTTCAGGTCGACGAGCTCGACTGTCGGGGCACCTTGTCCGTTCCGCAAACGATATGTCAGCGCCAAATCGTTGATCAGGTCCTCCATGTGCGCCGATTTGTCCAAAATAATTTTGGCAAAAGCATGTACCTCTTCCGTCGTCCATACATATTCAGCATTTCCTAACAAATGCGCATACCCTTTGACAGAGGACAGTGGCGTTTTTAGATCATGGGAAACGCCAGCAATCCACTCGTTTCTCATTTGTTCGGTTTCTTGCTGGAGCTTTTCGTTGCGATAAAGCGTTTGCGACAAGGAGTCCATGGACTCCATCACATCTTGGTAGATACGGTATTTGCGCTTTCTTTTTCCCCGCTTGTCTTGGCTGCGCGGAACGCCATCCACATTGGTTGGCTCCTCATACCTTCCTCCACGCAGAAAAGTCAGCCACTGTAACACGTGAATGATAGGTGCACCGAAGCGCTGTCCGAACAAATAAGAAATGATGACAAACACGACAAACGCCGTCAAGAGAAGCAACCCCATCCCGGTCAATAACACCTGATTTTCCGGGGCCATCCTCCCTTCTTGTTCAGGGCTCATGCCAGGTACCGGGAAACTGAGCAACCACGTCTGACCGCTCTTCTTGTCATAGTGCAATTCAAGCTTCGTACCGTAACGACCAGGGTAAAACGTACGAAGCGTCAGTTCGTCGACCGTGAAGGCGGAACGTGCTTGGGGCGGCTTATTGAATGCGGCAAGCTCTACCCCTTTTGCATCCAGCAGCTGGACCCAGCCCGATCTGCTCTTCAGTTGATCCTGGATGCTCTCTGGAAGAATAATTTCCTTGCTTTGAATGGTCGCCTCGTCAACCACTTGCTGCAAAAAGTTGTTATCTTGATTCGGCAACCCATAGAGCAGCGTGTGAACCACACCATCTTTTTCTTTGACCCATAAGGATAACTTGTATGGAAAAGGACTTTTTCCTAGCCAATAAGCAGTTAATTCTCCCGGACCGTAGTAGCTCGGTACATCAGGTGGGGTGAAGAACGCATCTGTTACATGACCCGATTTATTGATTCGCTGAAGCCACCCTCCGCTCTTACCGAGCTGTTCCAATAGCTCTGGATCGAAACGAACATTCTCACCATCTGCTTCCATCGTCTGGATCAGCCGCTGCGCACCAGCCCCCTCGAATTGCTGTGAAGCTTCTATTTTTGTGAATTCATCGAGCGTCCAATACATGATCACTCCGGCCAGCACAAGTAAAACGATCCCCACAAGGACAAGCCACGTAATCAGATGAAGCGCGATTCTGCTCTTAATATTCATAAGGAAGACCCTTTTTCACTAATTTGTACCCAAGGCCCCTGACGTTCACTAAATATTCCGGTTGGGCCGGATCGGGTTCGATGCGCTCCCGAATCCGGTGGATATGTACCATGATGGTGTTGTCGTCACGTAAGCTATTCACGCCCCATACCCGCTCGTACAGCTCGCTTTTCGAAAAGATACGATTCGGATTTTTACACAAAAATAGCAACAGTTGAAAAACAAGGGAAGGACAAGGAATCACTGTCCCCTCTACATGGAGCTCCCCTGCTGCTTCATAGACTTGAAAACGCCCAAAATCGAGGACCCCGTGAACGTGGACTACCGGGGCTGGATTTGATTTGTGTGTACGACGAAGCAATGCCTTGATGCGTGCGACGATCTCCATCGGGTTAAACGGCTTCGTCACATAATCATCCCCGCCAACAGCAAATCCGGTCAGCTTGTCAAAATCAGTATCTCTCGCACTTAAAAACAATATCGGCGCATCCGTCAGTCGGCGGATGAACGGACAGGCTTCTATGCCGCTCATGTTCGGCAGCGTTACGTCTAAGACGATCAGGTCATAGCTTTTTCGCTCGCATGCGGTCAGCGCCTCTTCGGACGTTTTGACCTGGTCGATCGAGTGAAATCCTTCTTTGCGCAGCACGGTCTCAAGCAATTGGAGAATGGCTTGCTCGTCATCCACGAGAAGGATAGCTGCATCTTTCACGATCACTTCGCTCCTTTTGTGCTTTTGCGTTATCCTCCATTTTATCATGCGTGGCGTCAGCGCGTGTCCGCAACAACCTTAACGGAATCATAATTTTAAGCGATTGATTTAAGAATCTTGTAAGCTGGCGTTTCATGTCCGATAAGAATGGCTTTCTATAATGAAAGCAGCGCAAAGAAAAAGGATAGGAGTGGCGACATGAAAAAAGTATGGATTTCACTCGGTATAGGTGCAGTTCTTTTGACCGGATGTGTTGCACAATCAGAAGCAACCGCAAAAGCCCCGAATACTGAATCGCTTAAAAAGAAAGAAGAAGGTGCAAAGACAATGACTGTAAAAGCAGAATCTTTTGTGCAAGCTCTCCTTGACGGCAAAATGGAATACGTCTACGAGCAGACTAGCACTTCATTCCAAAATCAAGTTTCCAAAGCACAATTTGTAGAGGGGTTTACCGCCTTTAGCAAGGGGGTGACGTCGTGGAATCACCATTCTCAGATGCTCTTCAACGGCAGCTATTATGATACCTGGGTGGATCAGGACGGCAAGCGGGGTCTTGTCCTTTCGACGGATGAAAAAGGGATCATTACGGGTGTTTTATTAAAGCCAGTGGAAAGGCACCCTGACACGGACAATGCTTTGACTAAGCTTGCGTACAGCGCACCGTTTACAGGAGAGTGGTATGTGTTCTGGGGAGGCCAGGATGTCCTTTCGAACTATCACTACGAGTTAGAAAGCCAGCGCTATGCGTACGATCTGATTCAGGTCAAAGACGGGCTATCCTACAAGGGAGACCCTGCGAAGAACGAGAGCTACTACGCATTCGGTCAAGAAATACTCGCACCGCAGGCAGGAACAGTCGTCCACGTCGTCAATGATATTAAGGATAACGTACCTGTCGGCGCCATGAACGCGCAGAAGCCTGCTGGCAATGTCGTCATCCTAGACCATGGTAACGGAGAATTCAGCTACTTCGCACATTTGAAGGAAGGCTCCGCCTCGGTGAAGGTTGGCGATCGTGTGAAAAAAGGCGATGTGCTCGGGCTATGCGGCAACTCCGGCAATTCCAGCGAGCCTCATCTGCATTACCAAGTCTCTGACGGCAAAGATTTGTACAAGAGTAAATCCATTCGCGTGCAATGGGAAAATGGATTGAATCCGCGTCAAGGGGAAAGCATTACCGCGAAGTAATTCATATGACACTGTTAAGCAGCGGCCGTCTATCACTTTGGAAATCAAACAAAGTGGCAGACGGCCGTTTTCTCTATTGATCCCCGCTGAAATTCCAGCAGGCTCCTTCTCCGCCAGGTGGATCTTTATGGAACATCTCTTGTTTTTTTAGCTGTAAGAATCTGCTAGAGTCATTAATAAGAAGATATAAATTGATAGAGGAGGTCCACTGTCAGATGAGTACCAGCCCGAATATTATAGAGGTCGCGTCCCTCATAGGAGAACCTTCTCGCGTCTCCATCCTGGTCAGCCTGATGAACGGTAAGGCACTCCCCGCCAGTGAACTCGCACGAAACGCAAAAGTCACCCCCCAAACAGCAAGCACGCATCTGGCAAAGCTCGTGGAAGGCGGTCTTTTGGTCAGCGAATCGCACGGCCGACATCGCTACTATCGCCTGGCCAGCCCTGAGGTCGCCCAAGCCATGGAATCGCTAATGACCATCGCTGCGCCTAAGCCGGTTCGTTCCTTGCGCGAGTCCGACCAATTGCGTGCCATCCGCTATGCTCGCACCTGCTACGACCATCTCGCAGGAGAAGTGGGCGTTGCCCTGACACAGAAAATGCTGGAATTACAGCTGATTGAAGCATCCGGTCAAGACTACGTGCTCAGTGAAGCGGGAAAAAACAAGCTGCAATCACTCGGCGTAGACCTTCAGGCCAAGCCGAAGAGCAGACGCCGCTATGCCCGTCCGTGTCTCGATTGGAGCGAGCGTCGCCACCACCTGGCAGGCAGTCTCGGTGCCTCTCTCACCAACCGCTTGTTTGAGCTTGGCTGGATTGAGCGAGTGCCAGGCGGGAGAGCAGTCCGTGTTACGCCATTAGGCAGCTCTGGATTTATGACCGAGTTCGGACTGCATGTAGATGAAGGCAAAAAGCACAGCTAGCTACTCTGCCAGCTGTGCTTTTTCACTTACTTGCCTCCGCGGAGCAAACGTCCAGTTCACGAGGAATATCCCTGCAAAAATCAACAGTCCCCCTACATACACATGCCATTGTACTACCTCACCCAACAACAGCCAGCCTGACAGTACTCCGAAGAACGGAGCGAGGAACAAAAAGGCACTCGTTCTGCCCGGATCTCCGTGATTCAGCAAGTAGAACCACGTCGCAAACTGCACAATAGAAGCCATGATCGCGAGCCATAGGACGACGAACACGGAGGTCGGTGTAATGATCAGCTTTGGCGTCTCCAGTGTCAACCCCATGACGAGGAGAAGAATTCCTCCGAACAGCATCTGATAGGCAGTCATCACCCACACGTTGAAGCGGACTCCCCACTTTTTTACGAGAATCGTGGCAATCGACCAAGAGAGGGCAGACCCGATGCCGAACAACGTGCCCGTCTCCCATTGCAAATGAAAGCCCAATGTGATGAATACCCCGACAAGTCCAATCAGAACACCCATCCATTGCGTCAGCCGATAGGATATCCCTAGAAACAGCGTCCCCCATATGACCACGAGCAGCGGATTCATAAATGTCAGGATCGAGGATTCACCTGCTGTAATCGTGCGTAGACTCAAAAAGATACAACCCATGACAGCCGCCGTCTGCAAAAATCCGATCAGACACAGCTTTCCCCAGTCACCCGCCGATTTCGGGAGCGGCTTTTTCCATACCCACGCTGCCATGAGGAGTCCTGCCAATGTAAATCGCAGACCTACCAACAGCAAGGGTGAAAAGTAAGCCAGACCAATTTTTCCTACTGCAAAGGACGAGCCCATCAAGGATGTCGTGACGACGACGAGAATGCCGAACAATATTCGATTCAAGATGTGATTCCCCCGTTTCAGGCAAGCTACTTGTTTCTTCTTACATGTAGTGTACCTGGCGGTTAGTTCGATGAGGGTCGAAGTGTGCAAATTTGCCGTTTTACAGTCGGTACTTTTCCACCATTTTGATCCCGATCTGATTCAGCAAGACAGCCAGTACCTTCCAGACGAGCCGACGATGCAACGGCAAATGCTTGACGTACACCGCTGTATATTCCGGTTCACCCTCCGCTCCCCTGTCTGCTTTGAATGCGCCTACTCCGGCACTTTGATGCAGCAAAATGCCTTTGCTCTCAGCTTCCAGCACGAGCAGGCACGACAGCATGCGATACAACCCGGTTTCTTTTGGAAGCGCAGTATCATAGCCGAAAAGCGGTGTCGTCATGACACCATTGCGCTCAAAATAGCCGAGAATGCCGTCCAGCTGTCCGTCCTTTTCCAACCCGATGAGGGTCAACGTCCTCTTTTGCATCGCCAGCCTGACGAACTCCATCGAGAATTGTGGATTATGCTTGGAGTATTTATCCAAATACAACGAGTTATATAAAGCGACGATTCGTTCCATATGCTGCTCCCCTAGCTCCTCATGTCGAAGGATGCGATAGCCGGATTTTGCAAGCATTTTCCGATCGCGACTGAGCGTATTGCGTACCCGCCACTTGCTCTGCGCTGGCCAATCGGGGTGAAACAGATATACATAGCGACTGGGAACCATGAGATAGCCCTCTGCCGCAAGCCCCTTGTACAAGTCCGGGTAGAGCCTCTGACAAACGGATCGAAACGCGATGATATGTCCGGGAAACTTTTGCATGCAGCTTTGCGTGATGCCCTTCACTTCATCCGCACGCAAATCATGATACAGGTTCGTCGATAACAGCCAATTGTTGATGATAACCATTTTGTTGCATTGGCTCTGTTTCATCCAGAACCCGAGCCCGGAAAGGACAGTCGACAGCACACGCCTCAGAAGCGCTGAATCGAGCATGCCGAGCTCTTCCTTTGCGTACGTCACGTAATGGGTATACACCGAACTGACATACGAATTGTCATACTCGGCCTCGTTCACCGTAACGGGCATGATTCGATCCCCTACACGGAGTGCCAGCATGCGCGTCTGTACATTTTGTACGTAGCGGGCGGGCTGTTCCGTCATCATCGGCATCAAGTAGCTTTTCACATAGTCGGTATCTTGTACTTGTTCCCAAGGGATTTGACCCTGCGAGCCTCTATCATGCCATTCAATCACTTGCCTGCTCACCTTGAACAAACATCCTCTCTACGCGCCGCAATTTTTTCGTGCCGAGATTCAGATGGTACGGTGTAAACACAATCGCTGGCAATTGTCCTTTTTGCTCGGCAATGACTCGCTCCAGGCTTTGGCGTACTTGTTCCTGATCTTCCACAGACGGTCCCTCTCCATCCTTCATGAGCAGGGATACCTCTACCTGCTCGTGGCTTAGCTGCCGTACCGTATACTCTTCGATCGCATCAGAAGTGGTGATGACAGCCCGGCGGATGAAATCGGGAAAGACCGTTATCCAACGCTCTTCGTTTTCGTGGCGAAAAACAAACAAATCATCTGCCCTGCCCTCAAT
Organism: Brevibacillus jepli; assembly: GCF_047229145.1. Lineage (NCBI taxonomy): Bacteria > Bacillati > Bacillota > Bacilli > Caryophanales > Paenibacillaceae > Brevibacillus > Brevibacillus jepli. The sequence continues at coordinate 87,091 of NZ_JBFEFW010000015.1, read as the reverse complement.
CGATTCCAATGCCATAAACACAGAGCCGCACGGACACGGCGTACGCTTTTCCGTCAAAATGTCGTTCAAGCGATAACGGATGATCGGCTGTGTGGTGCGGGAAAAGTCCGTGATAATCGGAAAAAACCGTTCCTTTTGCTCATCGAGATATTCCTTCTCCACCACCACGAGATCTTCATTGACATGCAAGGTCCCATGTGAGCAGCTCACCGCAAGCAGTCCTTCTGTGCATTGATAAATTTGATGAACGATCTGCCCGAACACTTCCGCTATGTATTTTTGATCCAACGGGTCCAACACTTCCGCCACCGAGATCACCTTGACCGGAGATATCCGCAGTTTTCCTTGACGCTGGGCAGTCGCGAGCATCCTCAGCATGGAGGCAGGTGCAACCAACACGGTCGGCTGATACTGATTCAGATGATCTAAGTGTTGATCGAGCGGTATTTGCAAATCGAAGAACGAGAATTGAATGCGTCTCCTGTTGACCGCCGTGTACAGGTTGCTGTTCGCTCGCAAGAAAAAAGCAATTCGATGCGTGGACCAGAGCGGACCAGGCAGTGCTTTTGCCAAAATCACGCCCGCCCATTTTGCCTGTTCCTGCGGGCCCACCAGAAAAAGCCCGCGATTGCCAGACGTTCCTGAGGATAAGCCTACGGTTACACCATGTAATTGGGGAGTGAAATCGCGTGTCGTTTCTGCTTTCAGTGCAATCGCAAACGCTTCTTCCTTCTTGATCCCATACGTATTCAGCTCGTCAAAATGGTCCATCATACGCTTTTTATCAATCGGCTCCATCTGTCTCCATCGTTCAGGTGAACCTATTCTCTTCCGGTAAAAAGGAGCAGCAGGCAAAATGCGAGACAGCATTGCCTTGACCTGATTATCCTGCCAATTCACCAGCTGCTCACGCGAGGAAAGCCGACGGGCGAGCCACTTCGTCTTTACGTATTGCTTCAAGAGCGTCATGATCTCCATGCGAATTCTCCTCTGCTCGCCTGCCAGACTTCCCCGCAGTGCGTAGGCATGATCTTCATGTCAGGACGCTTGCTCGATAGCACATGCAGTTGGTGCAAATGCTCACGATACGCCTGACGATCCGCCATGATCAGTCTCGCCAGCGGATGAGGCAACAGATTGCCGCGATATGCTTCACTCGACCAAGCGGCATCCGCGCACAAAAATACGTCGCCATGCTCGTGATCACGCAGGAACACACCAAATTGCCCGATCGCATGTCCGTTCAGATCGACGATGTACAGACTCTGATCCGCAAACAAATCGTAGCCCTCTCGATATGGCGCGTATGTCTCAGGCAATGCCAACCTCCTGCCACGATCAATAAAAGTCACGCGCTCCTCGAAATCGTCTGGCATCAAATCCGGCAAGTACGCCTCCCGAAGCGCAGACCATCCCCGCTTTCCCTTGACATGCTTGTAGGCACTCTCGAAGCAGTACAGTCGTGCATGTGGGAAATCTCGCAAGCCGCCGATATGATCTGCGTGGAAATGAGATATGAGAATGCCCGCTATGTCCGTCGTTTTGATCCCTTGCGCCGCAAGCTGCTCACAAACGCTCTGTTGCGCCTCTGAGAATACAGGCGTTATTTTGCCATACAACGAATAAGGGAGCTTGCTCGTGGCTTCAAAAAATCGTTGCGAATAACCCGTATCAAACAGCAGCAAGCCGTGGACAGGGTGCTCGATAAGGCCTGCAATGGCGTGAAACGGAATGTTCTTCATCCGGCCGCCTTTTCGCGAAAACATTTCCAGCTGCTGGCAGTAGCCCGTATCCATCAGCGTCAATTTAACGTCCATCTTGCGTCCTCCACCACTCTGTAAACGTCTCGATGCCCTCTGCGATGCTCACGCGCGGTTCATAGCCCAAATCTCGCTTCGCCTTCGAGATATCCAAGGTTTGTGATTTGGCGAGCACACCTACCGAGTAACGCGTCAAAACCGGCTCGCGATAGCCCAAAACAGTCTTGGAGAGTGCTTCGAGCACCCAAGCTGCCGCATACGCCTTCCAATATGGCAGCTCGCGTGTTTTCAACGAAACACCCAAGCGTCGGAACACATCTGACAATACCTCGATCATCGTCACTGGCTCCCCATTTGTAATATTGTAAGCCTGTCCCAATGTGTGCTCTGGAGAATCCATGCACAAAATCAGCGCGTCCACGACATTTTCTACATAGGTCAAATCGATGATCGCCTTGCCTCCACCGATAAGCGGTACGAATTTCTTTTCATTGGCACGAATCAATCTGGGCAGGATCGCATTGTCACCGGGTCCAAACAGTGCACGCGGACGAATCGTAATCGTCGGAAGCCCAGCAAGAAATGCCTTGTCTACCTCAAGCTCCGCCTGATATTTGGTATGTGCGTATGTATTGGCAAAACGTACGGGCAACGGTTCATCTTCGCGGATACCCAGCTTATCGTCAAAAGCAAAATAAATGCTCGGCGTCGATACATGGATCAGCCGCTGGATGCCGTGTTGCTTGCAGCCCTCGATGACATGAATCGTCCCTGTCACATTCGTCTCGTACATGTCTTTATACGTTCCCCACGGGGAGGAAAAAGCAGCTGCGTGATGCACGATGTCCTGATCGCGACAAGCCCTCATCATGGCTTCCTTATCTCTTATGTCTGCCCGAAGAAATCGTATGCCTCGATCCTGCAAAAGTCGACCAATCCGCTCGTCTCGTCCCTGCGCGGTCACCTCATAGCCCATCTCATGCAGCCTCGTGACCAGCTTCTGACCGAGAAACCCCGTCGCCCCTGTCACTAGCACTCGCTTGTTCATGTCTCCCACATCCTTCTTTGGAGAAAATCGCATGATTTATGCCTCTTCTCCGTTCCATTCGATATCGCTCGTGCTGCAAGCGATCATGCTTTTTCTCGTACGGATACTCTGCCAAGCCAAATCAGCCAGCATCCAGAACTGGTCAAAAAAAGGCCTTGGATCATCCCGTGTGAGCAACACATCTCTTGCAGAAAACAGGTCGCTCGCCCAGCGCTTTGCCTTGTCTTTATTTGTCAGGCCTGCGATTCCGTATGTCAGCATCGCCATCCCTAGCATGCAGGTTTGGTCTCCAGCGGGAACAACGGTATTTCCCAGCCTAGAAAAATAAGCGGCTGCTGCCTCTCGTTGCTCCGTGAATAAATGCACACCGCTAGTCAGGCGTGGATTGCACTCGATCACGTATAGCTCTCCTCGCTCGTTCTCGATCAGGTCAAATGCGATCTGACCGCTAAACTGGTGCCGCCGCACGAACCGGGTTACAAAATCTCTTACTTGCGGATGTGCGGCATAGACGAAATGAATCGATGCTCCTTGCCCTGCCGTATGTGTTGTTTCGTAATCGGCATAAAGTGTGAGCTGGCCGTCATGAGCAACTGCGTAGCTGCACACCTGTCTCCCTTTGATAAACTGCTGGACAAGCCATGGCTGTTCGGCTGTCGGTTCTGGTAGTGTGGACTGTCCTGCCGCAGATGACGGGTCTGCAATGATCCGTACATGAGCTGCGAACCGGGAATACACGGGCTTCAACACTACTGGACCGCCCGCTTGCTGCACGGCCTCCCGCAATTGAGCTGGGGATTGCACCCGAACCGTCTGAGGGACCAAAGCTCCTACCTCGCGCGCCATTTCTGCAAAAAGCCATTTGTCGTGCAACGAGCGCAGTACATCCAGCCTTTCCACGAGCACATCACCAAAGCCAAGCAATTGATCCCGCCCGCGCGATACGTAGAAAATCTCCTCACACGTCGGAATTAACAGATCGATGCGCTCACGCTGCATGATTTCGCACAGTTTTTCCACATACGCATCCGGCTGCTGCCGGGGAGGCGGAACTTGGTAGGAGCGCTCTACGTAACGAGAGTGCTGGCATAAATGTCGCCGCGCACTCTCCGCTACAATGACTCGATGTCCAGCAGCGCCAAGCAATCGTGCCAGCTCTAGTGTGGCTGGAGCTCGACCGCCCGTCAGCAAGACTGATTTTTTAGTATTCAAGAACAATTCCTCCGAGAGACAAGCCAGCTGATGTACCCAACAGCAAGAGATGATCCCCTCGTCTCACACGCTTCTGTGTAATCGCTTCATGCAGCGCCATCGGGATCGAGGCCGCTATCACATTGCCGTGATCAGCCAAAATGTTCACCATCTGCTGGTCGTGAAAGCCGAGCTTGCCTGCCATGATCCGCATTGCCATCCCGCTTGCCTGATGGGGAATAACAGCCTGAATCTGCTCCTTGGTTACGGATGCAGACGATAGCAATCGATCCACAAATCCGGTAATCAGCTGCGAGGTCAGGCGAAAAATTTTCCGTCCATCCATGTCAAAAGCAAAATCAGCTTCTCTTCCTTGTGCATATTGGCGCGGGTGAATGAGCGTACCGCCACCCCTGATTTCGGAATAGTGCGCGCCCTCACTGTATGTTTTCATCCTTGAGCCCAAGATTCGGGAGCTTTCTGTTCCTGGCGTCCTGCCAATGACGACAGCCGCTGCTCCATCTCCGAACAGTACACAGCTCTCCTTTTGCTCCCAATTCAAGCCTGCTGAGGATATCTCTGTCGATATGATCAATACTCGCTCATAACCACCTAGCGCCATCTGGCAAGACATCACATCAAGGGCCGTGACGAAACTCAAGCATGTCGCATTTATATCAAAGCAGGGTATACCTGATTTGCTTAACTGAAGCTCCTCCTGAATCAATGCCGCCGTGCAGGGGATTTCCTGTTGCGCCGTTCCGCTGGCACACACGATACAATCGATATCGTAAAGTGTGAGTCCTGCTGCCTCCAAAGCACGCCTGGCAGCAATGGCACCCATTTGCGCCGCTGTTTCGTTCGTCACAAAATGCCTGACGCTCACCCCGGACTTTTTCTCTACCCAACCAGCGGCGAGTCCCAGTTTTTCCTCCAGATCTGCTGCTGTCACTCGCTTAGTGGGCAAATATTTCCCCGTTCCGAGGATTTTGATTTTTCTCTCCATGATCTGTGTCTCCCTCTGCTCCGCGTTACTCACACACTATTCCACTTCTGCCATTTATTTTACATAAGATTGATGAGATGTGGTAAACAGAATAAACACTTGGTTCTAAATACCCAAGTGTTTACATATCCTACGATTTGTGCACCTGCTATAGCAAAAATCGGTAACCGACTCCCCATACTGTCTCTATGTATTGCGGCTTGGACGGATCATTCTCGATTTTTTCCCGCAGCTTGCTGATATGAACCGTCACCGTCGCGATATCCCCGTACGAATCGAGACCCCAAATTTTTTCAAACAGCTCCGTCTTGCTGAATACCCAGTTGGGATGTATCACCAAAAAGAGCAAGAGGTCGTACTCCTTGGAAGTGAAAACGACTTCCTTGTCGTTGATGTAGACTCTTCTCGCCAGCTTGTCGATGCGAATCCCGCGAAGCTTGATTTCCTCTTTTGACGCACGCGGTTTGGCATCGGAGACAAGGCGATCATAACGGGCCAAATGGGCTTTGACCCTCGCTACCAGTTCACCTAAGCTAAACGGCTTGCTAATATGATCGTCGGCACCCAGCCCTAGACCCCGGATCTTGTCGATGTCTTCCTTTTTCGCCGTCACGAGCAGAATGGGAATATTTTTGGCTTCGCGTACTTGCTTGCAAATTTCGAAGCCATCCACGATCGGTAGCATCAGGTCTAAAATCAGCAGGTCATACTCCTCTTGCAGCCCTTTTTGCAAGCCCGTATCACCGGAAGTAGCGACGTCTACAACGTAGCCATTTGCCTCTAAGTAATCCTTTTCCACCTCTGCTATTATCTCGTCATCTTCAATGATTAAAATACGCTTCATACCGTGTCGCCCCCGACTTTCTTGAGATCAGGCAAGGAAAAACAAATGCGGGTCCCGCTTCCACTCTCACTTTCCGCCCATACACGACCACCGTGCCCCTCTACGATTTGTTGGACGATGGCAAGACCAAGACCACTGCCTCCCATCGCCGAATTGCGTGAAGGATCAGCCCGATAAAAACGATCAAAAATATAGGGGATCGCTTCCTTTTCGATTCCAGTCCCGTTGTCGGACAACGTCACGATCACATCACCGCCGCCACTCTCTACTTCCAATCGGATCAGCTTCGCTTCCTTGTCCAAGTACTTCAGGCTATTGTCCACGATATTCATGAGCACGCGATGGAGTTTTTCCTGATCTGCCATGACCGTAATCGGAATGTCATGCTTCTCGTCATACAGAATTTGTACGCCATGCATTCGGGGGTCCAGTCGCAATTCCTCGGCAAACTGAACCATATATACTCTCAGATCTACTTCTTCAAAGTGAAAAGGAAACTTGTTCAAATCCAGCCTCGAAAATAAAAACAGCTCATCGATCAGACGGTCCATCTGTTCTGATTTGATCGCAATCATTTTCATATATTTATCCCGCTTCGCTTCGGTATCCGCAATCCCTTCCTGCACCGCTTCCACGCAAGCTTTGATCCCCGTAATGGGTGTTTTCAAATCGTGCGAGATACTGGAGATCAGTTGCTTGCGATTTTCCTCGTACTGAAGCTGCAAGCGGATTGAATCATACAATCTGACCCGCATCTCTTCAAATGCTTCTCCCAGCTCCCCCAGCTCATCTTTGCGATTGAGCTGAACAGGACGCTCCAAATTGCCTTCCTTGATTTCGTTCGCTGACTGCTTTAGTGCGTACAACGGCCGGAGGATATTGCGTGAGACGAGAAAGGTTAAAACACCGTTCGTCAGCGCTACAATCACGAGAAGACTAAGAATCATTGCGATCGAGAAGTAAATACCCGTTTGGATAAAAGGAAAGGAATTCGCCAGGAAGTAGAGCTTTCCTTTACTCTGATCACCATAAGTGAACTCGTACGTATCAAACGTATAGCCGCTCTTTTTAAACTGCTTCCAGCTATGCGGATCGGTCTGTTCCCTCATATATTCCGGTAGCTCCATGCTGTCAATTGACTGGGAGGCGAATAGCACATTTCCGTCCTTCGTAACAATCAACGCTCCGCCGACAGATTTCAACTGCTCATCCGTCTCTGTCAGCATATCGTGGTTCGTCAATTGATTGGGAGCGTATTTGGCCATGAATGTAACACCGGCAAACAATTCGTCTCGCTTATTGAGCGTATCACGAAAGAACGGTTTCCCTGCTTCTCTTTCATGACCAAGCTGCCCCCCCCAAAAGTAGTTAGCCAATACCGATGCCACCAGTCCAAACAAAACGACGGGAATGATAATCATGGCGATATAGGAGAGCAAAAGTCTTGTTTTGATCGACATGGTTCATCACTCCCTCACTGTTCGTGCTTACTCCGAATCTGAATCTGAATGCTTCGACCAGCCTTTTTTCCATCTGTTCTTCATGTCCTCGCGGGAAACCTTCTCGACTTGCTTACCAGTGAGATCGATGCGATCAGGGGTAGTTGTACCCAGATCTGACAGGCGTATATCCACCGAAAGCTGAAGCTTGTGCTCCTTACCGGACTCGTCTGTTCCCGACAAGTGCACCAAGGCAGATTGTTGTTCGATTTGATTATTTTTGTTGATCGTGGCGTTCAGTGATACTTGCTCCACTTGAAAATCCTCTTGCAGGCGTGGAAGCTTGACGGAAAGATGGTTTTCTGCGGAAGACTCTTCTTGACTATGTTCGGCGAGCTTGTCGTAAATAATCGGTCCGGCCGCTTGAACAAATACCGGGATTTGCTCCTCGGATAGCTGTAGCGATGTGCGTTTGCCTCCATCCGCAAGATTCTCTACGGTCGACTCTTTTCCGATGTCACCAAATAGCGTAGCGAACAGCTTGTGCATCATTACCCCACGTTTGTTATCGGCGTCATTCTCTGGTTTGTGCTTTCTAACCATTTTCTCCATGAGCCGATAAACGTCACTATCCCCTTTTTTAACAACCACTTGATCTTTTTCAAGAAAGGCTTGAAAGCTTTTCTCGCCCAGCATATCCGCATAAGTCGCATCCACATTTCCAATGTGCTGGTTATGGTCGATCTTTGCTACTCCTTCAAGTGTGAACAGCTTCGTTCCGTTGTCTGTGAGTGCTAGCTGTGCGTGGGCCGTCATGCTTTTCGCTTCTTTTGTTTGGTGCAGGGCTGATTCGTACACCCCCATCGTCGTGTTATCCGTACTCGCTGATGCACCGTATCCCCAAATCAATGCTCCTGTGATTCCAACCGATAAGCTGATACCCAACCATTTTTTCCGCATGTTGATCCCTCCTATTTGATCGAAAGCAACTTTCACATGCTTTCTGTACAAGTGATGATAAGGAGAGGGTCTTAACACGCTCTAAATCAATTCTAAAAAAAGTGTAAAAACATTTCCATATGCTATATTGGAAGAATCAAGATACAGCATGAACCTGAAGTGGAGGCATTATCGATGAGCATGAAAGAAGGCTATATTGAAGTTCCTGGCGGGAGAGTATGGTACAGTCGTGTCGGCGAAGGAGAGAAAACGCCTCTGATCGTACTTCACGGAGGGCCTGGCAATACGCATGATCCGCTCAAATCGACGTTGCATGTTTTGGGCGATGAAAGACCTGTTATTTTTTATGACCAGTTAGGATCGGGAAATTCGGATCGACCGACTGATCTTTCTCTGTGGAAAACGGAGCGCTTTGTGGAGGAACTGGCTTGCGTACGACAAGCACTTGACTTAAAAGAGGTTCACATCCTGGGGCACTCGTGGGGTACGATGCTGGCTGCTGCTTATTTGGTCGATGCCAAGCCGGAAGGGGTACAGAGCGTCATCTTCTCCAGCCCATGTCTGAGTGCAGAGCGTTGGAAACAAGACGCAGATCGTCTCATTGCCCAATTGCCGGATGAAGTCCAACAAACAATCTCCACACACGAGGAGCAAGGGACCACTCGTTCAAAAGAATACCAGGATGCCATGAAGGAATACTACGCTCGCCATGTGTGTCGCCTGGACCCAATGCCAGCGGTCATGACAGAAAGCCGTCCGAAAGGGAATAAAGATGTGTACATGACGATGTGGGGACCATCTGAGTTTTGCCCAACAGGGAATTTGAAAACATTTGATTACACGCCCAAGCTGCATCAAATCAACATCCCTTCGCTGTTTGTCTGTGGCCGCTATGATGAAGCGACTCCAGAAGCGACAGGGTATTATCGATCTCTCGTGCCAGACGCACAGCTCCATGTTTTTGAAAACAGCTCGCATGTCGGCTATTTGGAAGAGACAGAGGAGTACGTGCAGGTAGTCCGAAGCTTTTTGCAAAAAATAGAAACGAAATAAAAAATTTTACTTCATCAGCGCTTGCCACGTACCGGCTTAGCCTGACATGTACAAACCGGAATGACTTCGTATCGCCGAACGATACGGAGTTTTTCCGGTTTTTTTATGATATTCACCTACCTCGGTCATTTCACATAAATTAGTTTAGAAGTAAGGGTTGGCCTTTAAGCAATGGAGGTATTAGTATGATTCATTTCAATTCTTTTCAGGGGACCGTTACAATGATAAGTGATTTCATCACAGGGCAAAATGGTGAAGGAGAAGGATGTTATAAATTAATATCTGTAGATAACGCTTTAGGAGCATTAGTTAATTTCGTAGTATCACCTACAACTTACTTTGTAGACCATGTAATGGTGGCAGTAGGCGATCGCGTAACTGGATATTATGATGGGAATGCGCCTGTTCCTTTTATTTACCCTCCACAATATCAAGCACTTGTCATGGTAAAAAACAGCTCAATTCAGAATGTAAAAGTAGATTATTTTAATAGTCAGCTGGTGAGTAGTGACGGGCAATTACAATTAAATATTTCTCCATATACCCAAATCGTATTAACAAATGGGCAACCCTTTTCTAGAACCCCCGTGAACCGAGATCTAATTGTTATCTATGGACCTTCCACAAGAAGTATCCCCGCCCAAACCACACCCTATAGAATCATTGTTTTTTGTTAGAAGTTATTTTCATTTGCTTTTTTCCATTATCTGACGCATTATTTGAGGGCCATGGTAAATGAAAGAAAGCTGCCCGAAGTAGATCCTCGACAGAACCACTTCGAACAGCCTGTTATTTGAATCCGATATGCTTGTCATACACATCGTATACAGAACGTGAAATGATCGCAGCCGATCTTCCCCCATAACCACCCTCAGGAACAATCACCGCTACTGCCAGGACAGGATCGTCGACAGGTGCATACGAAATACTGACGCCATTCGTAATGCGGGCGTGCATTTTCCACCTTGTCTTTTTCTTTCCTGTTTTCTCGTCTGTCACGGTCACCGGCACATAAATATCTTGCTCAGATGTTCCCGTTTTTGCCGCTACCTGAAACGGCATTCCCTCATACGCACGGACAGCCGTTCCCCCTGGCTTCGTGACCATTACCATGCCTTGCTCCAAAATGTCCCAATATTTATCAGGGTGAGGGAAGGTACTCATCGTTTTGGGCGTGTACGTTTTCACCAGTTTTCCTTTTGGGTCTGTGATCTTGTCTACCATTTGCGGCTGCAAACGAACACCTTTATTCGCTAACGTCGCCGCAAACTGTGCCAATTGCATCGTCGTTGCCCTTACTTGTTGCCCGAAGGAAGCCTGCACCATCGCTGCTAACGGACCGTAATTTTCATTCATCACTAAATAGTCTTCTTTGCCTTTGCTTTCATTCGGCAAATCCACGCCTGTCTGAACCCCTAATCCGAATGCGTGATAGTACGATTGCAGGATGGACGCTGATTCTTTTCCCTTTCGACGGGACAGCTCCTCCCCGATTCTCGCCATGTACGTATTCGATGACTTTTGCAGGGAAATCGCAGGGGTAATCATGCCATGTGCTTTGGAATTGTCGTTCTTAATCCGGTCCGTACCACGTCCATAGTGATACACACCTGCATCATTCCAACGATCGGAAGGAGAGATGATGCCTTCCTGCAAACCGAGCAATACCGTAATCGGCTTGAGGACAGACCCTGACGGCACAATTGAACCCGGGTGCTTGTAGCCCTCCTGGATGGCCGCCTCTCCCGTTAATGGCCGCGTATCGTATGGCGCCTCTCGGATCGTCCCATTCGTCACCGCCAGCTTGATCTCGTCATACATTTTTTGGTCTGGTCCCTCAATCCACACGTTTGGATCATATTCAGGATAACTGACCATCGCGACGACCTTGCCTGTCTTGACCTCTACTGCCACGACATACGCTCCCTTTGCCGCCCTCGCCTCAGGGATTGTCGCGCGCATCTTAGGAAGAAACTCTCGGATCGAATCCCGAATATCTAGCTGTATCCGCTGATCAATGGTGAGATACACATGATTCCCCGGGACAGATGGTACTTCCTCCACCTGCTTCACGACTGTTTGATCTGCAGCGACCTCATACATGCGGTATCCGTTACTCCCGCGAAGCTCTTTCTCGTAAGACAGCTCAATGCCATCGAGGCCGACTAGCTGAGTGGGCAAATACCTTTCACTTTCATCCTTATAGGAAGCCAGCTTCACATTTTCGGCGATGTGAAAAGGTCGGACATACCCCACCGCCTGTACGGCGATTTGCTTGGGATCGTATTTCCGGATCGGTTTCGTTACCACTTCAATACCCGGCAGCTTCCCCCGATGCTCTCCCAATACAGCAATTTCCTTCTCCGTCAAATCCACCTTCAGTTCTTTTTCCAAATAGCGCGGCAATTGTCGCCCCACTTCCACATAGTTGCCCTTCTCGTAGGCGTAGCCAACGTCCATCTTTTTTAACAACGTGGCCTTGTCGAGATTTAATATTTTCTCCAGCTTTTCCACCAGTTCAAAGTACGTTTCCTTCGCCATGACCTCCTGCTCACGGAAGACAGCGAGATGGGAGGGACGACTTTCGGCAATGACATACCCGTTGCGGTCATAAATGTTTCCTCGCATAGCCGGAATGTAGTCTTTCTTATACGATCTGTTCGCCAGCTCATCTGCATATTCACTTCCTTGCTGGATTTGGATTTGTGCCAGTCTCAGGATAATAACGACAAACATGAGAAATACGATAATATAGATGATTTGTAGACGCTTCACACGCTCATTTTTCTGTTCCTTCATACCTGGTCTCCCTAATCTTTCAGTACCTTCGTGAAAATTCGCTTGATTCGTGCATCGAGTACATGACTGCCACCCCGACCACGGACGTCTTCTACCATCATCGTGACCAGCAAGCGCGGATCATCTACATTAAACACGGCGTACCATCCGTATTCCTTACCGAGCTCGCCTTTTTTCTGTTTCAGCTCGGCGGTGCCTGTTTTGCCCGCCATGCGAATACCTGGTGCGCGTGCTCCGCGTCCAGTGCCGCGCGGGTCTTCCATGACTTGTATCAAATGCTGCTTCACATCGCTCGCCACATCGGCAGGGATGACATTCGTCTTCCAATACGTATCTTTTTTGTCTGCCTGCAACAGTGACGGATAAACAATATTTCCGTCGTTCACAAAAGCACTGTATACCAGCGCAAGATGCAGCGGAGTCATCGTTACTTCACCCTGACCGTAGCCAGAGTCAGCCAGTTGAATCTCGTTTTTAAAGCCTTCGTTATACAGCTTCGATTTATCCAGTGGATACGGTATTGGGAGAGCCTCATGAAAGCCTAACAGCTCGCTCTTTTTCACGAATTGCTCCTCACCCATGGAGAGTGCCGCTTTGGCAAAGTAAATATTGTCGGAGTAGACCAATGCTTTTTCCAAATTGACAGGTCCCCCGTAATCGCTGACCCGCATCACCTCATACCCACCCCACGACGAATCCTTTTGCCAATGCAGTCCGCGGACATGGATGCTGTCCTCCGGAGTAATCGCTCCCGATTCCAGTCCAATTGCCGCAGTAATTGGTTTGAAAGTCGAGCCCGGCGCAAACCCGCGCGCGAATCGATTGAGAAGTGGCTTTTGCGGGTTTTCGTTGATTTGCTTCCACTCGGTAGCTGACATTCCCAAGACAAACGCATTGGGATCAAAGGAGGGAGAATTGGTGAGAGCAAGTATTTCCCCTGTCTTTGGTGAGATCGCCGCAGCCGTTCCTGCTTCGTTTTTCAGCTCATTGTAAATCGTCTGCTGCACCTTTACGTCGATGGTTAATGCCAGTGGCTGTCCATGCTTGACGAAGCGTTCCGCCACTGTCTTTTTTACCGTTCCATCTGCATCCGTAATGACGATACGTCCGCCTGCACTCCCTCTTAGCTGCGCTTCGTAAATCTGTTCCAGTCCTGATTTGCCGATCACGTCAGACGGCTGGTAGCCCTGATCCTTTCGCTTTTCGTACTCTTCCTGATTGATTGCTCCAACGTATCCAACCAGATGAGCCGCCGCTTCCTTATAGGGATAGTATCTGACTTTCTTTTTTTGCAAGTGGAGTCCATTTGTTTTTTCTAATCGTTCGATGCGGGCATCGTCCTCTGGCAGAGTGGCGATCCGGATAAACTTGACCGACTTGCTTGTTGCTTCCACCTTCGAAATGAGGTCTGCCAGCGGAATCTGCAATAGCTTGCTGACCTCTATTTTTCCGGCCTGAGAAGTCTGGCCCCATTCTCCGGGACGTATCCCGATGTCTACCACGACACGCTCTGTCGCCAATGGACGCCCAGCCCGATCCGTGATCTCGCCTCGTCTGGGATACACCGTATTGGCCCTTACTTTGTCCCCTTCTTTCATGTCGGGAAAAATAAAAGAAGGATTCCAATGAATGTACCAGTCCTCCAGATCATTCTGCGTTTCTTTGATAAGCGTTGCTTTGCCCGTAAACGAAATCGGCTCGACGAAAGTTTCCATCTTCAGCCGGTAATGAAAGTTGATCTGCCCATCCTCACCTGGCATAACGTCGCCATTGTACATCGGCTCGACGGCAAGTGCTTTGGCCTCGATTCCTCCGTAAATGTTTTGATAGCGCGAAATGAATTCTTCTTTGGTAATGGTCTTTTTTGTATGTAAAGAAAGCTGCTCGTACATGCCAGAGAATTCCTGATCTTCCCATTTTTTCGTGTACGCGGTGAATGCGGCCTTTGCCCTCTCACCATCCGACTTCGTGGTGTCCTTCCAAAAGTCCCAGAAAAGATAGAAAAACCCTGAGAGAACAACGACAAAAACCGTCCAAAATACCAACCATGTCTTTTTCACTAGTCATTCACCTTCCCTTCCACACGATATTACAGTCAGATCACATAATATATGGAAAAAAGATGATGACGTTATGAGACTATTCTCATAGGACGATGATAAGTGTCAGATAGTTACATGAAATGCAAAAAAACACAGGAATATCATCCTGTGTCTGTCGTACTGCCCGCTATTCTTCCCACATGTAGCCAAAGCGCGGTATCGTGGTGACGTTCTCGCCATATCTGCCCAACCGTTTTCGCAAGCGATAAACAAGGGCGTTGATCTCTGCTCGTCCAACATCCGGGACACTGCCCTCCGCATTCATCATACGCTCCGGCCATACAAGTACCATGATTTCCTCATAGCTGACTGCCTGATTCCCACGCTGGTACAATAGCATGAGCAAGTCCATATCTTTTCCGGTCAAATGAATTCTTGCGCCATCCAGCCGTATTTCTCTGCGCTCCATATTGATGACCAAGCCAGATGAAGAGGGGGTCTCTTTCGGATTCGTCAAAGGGAATGAGAACTCCCGGGTCACATCCAGCTCGCTTCCCTCGGCGAAAAATATCATTTCTACCACGCCTTTGGCAAGCGTAATATGATCGCCATGATAGAGAAAATGCGGTGCCTGCTGAATCGATGTCCCATTTACTTCTGTCCCATGCTTGCTTTGCAAATCAGAAATCGTATATTGGTTGTTGATTTTCCGGATCACTGCATGTCTTCTGGAGATGTACGGACTAGAAAAAGCAATGTCTGGTTGTAATTGATTGCCACGTCGACCAATCGTACACTCTTCTTTATGAAGAAACTGACGCTTTTGCAGCTGCTCGGGGTCTCCTTTTTTAATCAAAACATAGATGCCGTCGTCCAACATTCATCACCTCGAAAAGAGTTGGAGCTATCTGTATTTATTTACATAACAAATTACACATAAGTCAATACTTTTTCTATTTGAACATCTATTAATAGCAAAAAAGCCGCCAACTGTCCAGCCAATGAAGGTGACCGGGCGTTTGACAGCTCTATATCATCGCTATCCGCGAACGAATAACGCTTGATTTTTTCTATGTTGATCGTCTTAGGAGCAGCGTTTGAGAGCTGCGAATTTTTTCGGCTCAATCGCCAGTAGATGACAAGCGCCATTCGGGATAAAGAGCTTGTAGGAAACTCCTTTTGGGACGACGATAAACTCCCCGGCCTCCACCCATATATTACGCTCATGGTACATCAGCAGCAGTCTACCATTGACGACGAATAGCAGTTCATCTTTCTGGTCATTTTGTTGCCAAGGATATTCACCTTGCAGCTTCTCTACCTTTATCGATGTATCATTCATCTCTCCGACAACCAGAGAGCCCCAAGAATCTTGCAAGCGTGATAAATGTTGTGCGACGTTCACCTTATCCATGATGATCCTCTCCCCTTTGCACTCTACGATAATACAAAGCACTGCCGAGAGACATAGTAGCGGAATGATAAATCATCTCATAAAACGATGATAAGATGCTGAAATTTCTGATTCAAATTAGGAGCGTGCAATCCATTAATCGGAGAAATCCCGAAACAATACATCCAACTCCTTCTCGTCGTACATATTACCGTCACTTAAAAATTTTTCGATCTCCATCGTACCGTCCTCCATAATCTCGATCTCCCATCTTTGACCAGGGACAGCTACCTCAATCATGATGCTTTCGCTCCTGATTTTGCTCAAACGATAAAAGATATGTCGCTCCTCCAGCTTGTTTAGCAAATCGTTCAACTCAATTATCCGTTTCATAGGCTCACCTCGCATTCATTTCTCACATAAGAAAAATGGGCAGTTGCCCTAATGGACTGCCCATCGAATAGACTGCTTGTCTTTACCGACTCACTATTCTGTCGTGCCAAACCGTTTGGCGTTTCTCTCTCGTGCACGCTCGATTTCGACTTCTCGATTGCGTGGCTCTGCATTCGTCACCAGCGAGTCCAGGAGATTTTTCGCAACAACGGACACCTCTTGGACTGCGCGGTTAAAAGCCTCTTCATTGGCCTTCGAAGGCGTGTTGAAGCCCGATAGCTTTCGCACGAATTGCAGGGCTGCTGCTTGAATCTCATCTTCTGTCGCAGGCGGGTCGAAGTTGAACAAGGTTTTGATGTTTCGGCACATCGCTAACACCTTCTGTTCTTTTTTGGTATCATTTTACTATACGCGATCGATGAATCGCTAGATGAGAGAAAACGGGGTGAAGCGCAATTATGGCAAAACGAGCATTCACCTATGCCCTCCTGATCATGTCCATTCCTGTTGTTGTAGGTGGTTGTACAGAGTTCTTCGGAACCGTATCAGGCAGGATACAAACGAACCAAGATGCGATTACTTACATCCATGAAAAATATAATATTCCGTTAGAAGATTTGAAAGCTGACATGCCATCCTTTCGTTACGGAATGAATCGGTATTTCACGAGAGTCCACGATGTCAAAAACAAAAAAGTGTATGAGTTAACAGTAAAGCCCATGCCTGATAATTACGTGCCTGTGATAGAAGAGTCGCCGTTTAATCCAGAGGAAGCAGCTTACTGATTATTTGTGTGCCCTCTATGTTGCTACTTCCCACTCGGCGCGATCGCTTTTATGTCCATGATAGACCTTCAAAATCTCCCCCGCTTCACTTCCGAGGGATTGAGTCCGTACTGCTTGCGAAACGCTTCGGAGAAATGACTGAAGTTGGAGAATCCCACGATGAGTGCAACCTCACTGACATTCAAACTGCCTTCCCGCAGCAATCCAAGCGCTTTTTCCAAGCGTCTTTCCCGCAAATAGGCAAAAACACTCGTCCCGAACTCTTCCTTGAAGCCGATCTTCAGCTTGTATTCATTGAGGTGTGCCATACGAGCCAGTTCGATCAGGGAAGGTGGAGACTCCATATTTTCGAGTAAAATGTCCCGGGCGTTGTGAATCTTTTCCCGATCACTCCGAGATAACTGTGTCCTCGGTCGATTCTCTTCCCGCTCGAATAAAAACGTATCCAGCGCCGACGACACAATCTCCAAAATCTTGCCTTCGGTATGCAATCTCCGCAGCTTCAGATGGGAGGATGAAAAATCGTTCAACTGCTGGAGCATCCGAGCCATATTCGGTTGCAACGGCATACGAAACAGACGATAGGCTTGATTGCCAAGCAGTCCTTGGAACGAATACGCTGCACCCACATCGCTCTCAGCCACCCAAGCATTAAATTGCTCCACCGAAATACCAATCCCGACAGATCGATGAGGAACATCCGCCCGGTACATAAACTGTGCATGAAAGTCGTTCATCAATTGAAGCGAGCAGCTCCCAGGCAAAAACTCGTGCTGGCTTCCCGAAACGACGAACTCGCCACTCCCCTCCAAGCAAAAGCTAAGCTCAACCATGGCTGCCTGCGACTGCAAATTCATGACGCGGTTTTCCTGAAGGGAATAGCTGGATTCGACCAGCTCCAATCCCGGTCGAGGAATCAGTCTTCTCAAGTAGCCATCATTATTCGTCAGTGTATACCGATTGGCTTCGGACACGATGCGATCACTTTTGGTAGAGGGCATTGCATTGATATAGCTATCGTATATGGAATGTACAGATGCTTGTTCCATGACCTTCTCCCTGCCTAACCATATGTAGGATATTTTTGCAAATGATTCTTATTCTCATAATAATTACACAGACGACTACCTGCAACTACAAAAGCTGCCCCTCGTACAAAGGGCAGCTTCCTTTTCCAGCGATGCTATTTAAATTCGTGAAAACAAGGATAAGAAAATGCGAGAAATTCAAAGCCTTTTTTCTCCAGAATCGGTCGGCTCATCGGGCTCGCATCCACCATCAACAGCGGATACCCGCGTTCGTGCGCGGCTTGTACCCGTACTGCCACAAGAGCCGTATAGTAGCCTTTATTTCTGAAGTCTGGCAAAGTAGATCCTCCCCACAGACTGCCAAAGGACGTATCCTCATGCAAATACATCCAAGCTGCACTCACAGCCTGATCGCCACTGTACGCAGCATACACGAGCAGGTGGTCAGGATCTTCCGCCAAATCCCGTTTTAGTCTCGCAGCAAGCTCCTCGCTCACACTGCCCCATAGCTGCTCCTTCAGCTGCATGATATCATCAATGCCCGCCGAATCGGTGATTTGACGTATCTCAGGCGGAATGACAAGGCTTCGCAGCTCCTTGGCCTGCGCCACCTCCAACACAAGCAGTGCCTCCTGTTCATCAACTGTAAAGCCATGGCCTTTCAGCCTCTCAAGCAGGTCAGCCGGTTGATCATAATCAAACAGCTTCCACTCAAAGGACTGCTGAAGACTTGAGAAATACTCCACTTCCTGCGAGATGACTTCCTCTGCATTTTCTTCAGACAGCCTCGAAAACAAGACCACTCCTGAATCGTTGGGGGTGGGTGAGACGTGGCGAACAAGGTGTTCTGTCTCCTCCCGTCGGAGTGGCGGATAGGTGATGTCCACTCTCATCTCTTTGTCAAAAAGCCGCAATACCTCTTTTTTGTTCATGTTTTCTTCCTCCCTTGTCTACGTCAGGACTAGTGCAAAATGTTCAGCAAAAACGTTAATGTACCGATACTGATAACCGTCGTAACCAACACGCTGCTGGAGACGAATTGTGGTCGCATGTTGAATTGAATTGCATAGATCGCAGTAGTTGCGGCAGAAGGCATGGCTGCCAGAACGACCAGCACCTTTTGCAGAAGCGGATCAATCGGGAATAACAGACAGATGAGGTACGCCAAAAGTGGGGACGCCACCAACCGAATGACACTCGCAGCACTGAGTCCCTGCCACTCTAGCGCTTTGGTAGATACATTGGCGAGCTGCATGCCCAAGATGAGCATCACAACAGGAATCGCCGCCTGTGCGACGAGATCAATCGCCTGGTAGTAGCTTTGCGGGATGACGATTTGTAGCTGTTGCAGCAAAATCGCGAGAACGACTGCGTAATTGGCCGGCTGCTTAAAGATAGCCTTGATCGCCGTGCCCATCCCATTCCCGCCTCTGGAGGCAAAATAAACACCGAATACCCCCATCATGATCGAGTGGAAGACCATGATTTGCACCGCATACGTGAAGCCAGCGTCTCCGAAGGCAAACAAAATAATCGGCGTCCCGTAGTTGCCGCTGTTCATGAAGGCGGTTGCGAGCATCAGGGCGCTTTCCTGTTGCTTGTCGTATTTGAACAACCTAGCCGTCAGCTGCGTGATCACAACGAGAGCAGCCAACAAGAGCAACGAAATCACGACGATATAAAATAATTGCAAATTGAGCTCTGTTTTGTAAAAGGTGCGAAAGACGAGCGCCGTCGACAAGATGTAGATCGCCAAGGAAGAGATCGGCTTCAAATCCATTTTGAAAATGCGCTGCAAAATATAGCCGCTCAGGAAAATGAGCAGGACAGGCAGGATGACCTCCACAAAAATCACAACTCTTCCCTCCTACCGTACTGCTTCCATGAAGCTTTTGACCTCAGACAGCGCAGGCATGGCGGGAATGGCGCCGGTCCGTGTTGTCGTTAGCGCACCTGCCGCATTGGCAAAGCGCACCATGTCCGCAAGCTTCACTTGTGGAATATCCTGCATACTTTCCCCCGCCTCAAGAAGCTGGTAGAGCAGCCCGCCTACAAACGCGTCTCCGGCCCCGGTCGTATCGATCGCCGCTACCTGAAATCCACTGACTGTACCGAAATAATTTCGTGTGCGGTAAAAGCAACCCTTTTCCCCCAACGTAACAAAGACAGCTTGCAGATCATACTGCGCAAGCATCGACTCGGTCGCTTCCTCAACATCGTCGCTCCCCATGAGAAAAGCGAGCTCTTCCTCGGACAGCTTGACGATATCAGCCTGCTCCATACCTTTGAGGGCCATTGCCTTCGCTTCCTCCAAATCCCCCCATAAGGACGCTCGAATATTCGGGTCAAATGATAGGAGTCGCTGATGCTTTTTCGCGTACGCAACGGCTTTCCAGGTCGCTGATCTGGCTGGCTCATGCGTCAAGGACAAGGTACCAAAATGAAAAATGGCAGCCTGTACAATTAACGCCTCGTTCACGTCTTGCTCCCGCAGCATGATGTCTGCCCCTGGATTGCGATAAAAGTGAAAGGAACGATCGCCTGTCTCATCGAGATGGACAAAGGCCAATGTCGTAGGCGCTTCCTCCATGAGTACGAGCCCTTCTGTGCCAATATTCTGTCGGATCAAGGTCTGTTGCAAAAAACGCCCAAACACATCGTTTCCCACCGCACCGATAAAGGAAGTCCGCTTCCCGAAGCGCGACAGAGCTGCAAGTACATTGGCAGGCGCTCCTCCAGGGTTTTGCTCAAATGCAACACTGCCCGGCTTTTCCTTCTGCTGTACAGGGGTAAAATCAATTAATAACTCGCCACATGCAACCACATCTACCATGTTGATTTCCTCCGATGAACGTGATAGCTCCAGTATGTCACAGGTTCCTTTCTTTGCCAATGAAAGTCAGGTGCTGTATGTTGATGAAAAGAAAAGGCTAAAGATCCAGACATAATCTGTGATCTCTAGCCATCCTTTTAATAGATCGTCAAATCCCACGCACTTGCCATATGCTTGAGCAGCGCCACCCCTGCAACGCTGTTTCCATACTGGTCAATCGCCGGACCATACACACCGATACCGCAGCCCCCAGCAAAAGGCAGCTTCCCATAACGCCCTCGCGGAGGTACAGCAGCCATAATGCCTCCTGACACGCCACTTTTCGCTGGCACGCCCACAAAAGCCGCAAAATTGCCGGAAGCGTTGTACATGCCACACGTTACCATCAGCGCTTTGGTTACACGAGCCAGCTCTTTTCCAAAAAGCTGTTTCTTGCGTATTGGGTCATAGCCATCATGAGCAAGAATCAAGCCGATTTTCGCGATGTCCTCTGCCGTTACTTCCAGGGAGCATTGTCGGATGTACACGTCCAAAGCATCCTCCACCGCACAGGCAAGAAAGCCGGTAGCCGCCAGATAGTAGGCGAGGGAACGATTCCGATTCGCCGTTTGCCATTCCGAACGATACACTTCCTCATTAATCTGATGCTTGCGTCCTGTCATGCGCTCAACCAAGTGTTGAAAGGACAGGAATTTTTCCTGCGTCGAGTTCCCCTCCAGCAAGGAAGAAACCGTGATGGCTCCTGCATTGATCATCGGATTAAAAGGTCTTCCCGGTTTATGCATTTCCAGACGAACCATCGAATCAAATGCGTCTCCGGTAGGCTCAACATCCACCTGCTCCAATACGTTCTCAATCCCGTGATGGTTGCAAGCAGCGAGGAAGCTGATGACTTTTGAGATGCTTTGCAAAGTAAATGGAGCATCGTAATTACCTGCTCTGCTGACTTGACCATCGGGTCCTATTACACAAATACCTAGCTGTGTGGGATCAGCCTTTTTCAAAGCAGGGATATAGGCAGCGCATTTGCCCTTGCTCGATTCCCCGCGATATTGCTCGATCCATTGTTCCAAGCAGTCTGTTTCAATACTTCTTGTTTGCTGCACCACTTGACTAACCATCTTCCTTTTCACCGTCGATTTATGCTTTTTGAGGTGGTTGAACATCGTCAGGAATGAGCGAGAAGTATTCTTCCCCTTCCAAACGTTCCTGCAATTCGGCTTTTGCCTGTTCGATCCATGTCGGATTTTCCATCGCTTCGATCGCTGTAGCAGCCATGACCTTCCCTGCTTGCAGCATTCCTTTGTGTGCGATTGGCATAGCCCCTTGTGAAACGACCTGCCACGTATGGAAAGGCGTTCCCAGTGCCCAGCATGTCGTCATGCATTGCATCGTCGGAACCTGCCAGCTGACATCTCCCACATCCGTAGACCCGGCGAGCGTAAACTCGTGCGTGGAAAGCGGCCCGATCACATCCGCAATCGCTTTGTCCTTTAATTGCTTCGCCGTTTCACGGTCCAAACCGAACAACGAAGCCCTCATATCTTCTGGGGTTAACGTCGCCTGAATTTGTTTGGCAAATTGCTGATCTGCGTCATCGTACGCAGGTACACCGACTTCAACCAGATTTTTGTGCATGAGCTTAGCCAATACCGTATTCGGCACGAGGTCAGAAGCCGTTCCTTCAAACACCGCTTCCATGGTAGTTCCCGTCATGAGGGCAGCTCCTCGTGCAATGTCGTATACTCTCTCGTACAAATCCTTCACCTGCTGCTTTTTCGGAGCGCGAATCAAGTACACGACCTCAGCAAATGGCTGGACTACGTTTGGCGAAATTCCACCTGCATTCGTAATCGCATAGTGAACCCGTGCTTCCTGAATCATATGCTCTCTCATGTAGTTCACGCCTACGTTCATCAGTTCTACGGCATCCAGAGCACTGCGTCCCAAATGCGGAGCTGCTGCTGCATGCGCGCTTTTTCCGTGGAATTGAAAACGAACCGAGTAATTGGCAAGCGAGCTGATGTTCATGATGTTTGGCGCTGTCGCAGGATGCCAGGAGAGCGCAAAATCTACGTCAGCAAACACGCCTGCTTTAGCCAAATACGCTTTTCCAGAGCCCGCTTCCTCTGCTGGGCACCCATAATAACGAACCGTTCCTTGTAAGCCTGTTTGCTCCATATAATCCTTGATGCCAACCGCTGCTGCCAGCGCTCCGGCACCCAAGAGGTTATGTCCGCATCCATGCCCATGACCGTCCGTGACAATCGGCTCATGATGGATCGCGCCTTTTTGCTGGCTCAATCCTGCCAATGCATCATACTCGCCCAAGATCGCTACTACTGGCTTCCCGCTGCCGAAGCTGGCAACAAAGCCTGTTTCGAGTCCGGCGATTCCCTTCTCCACTTGAAAGCCTTCTGTTACCAACGCTTGACACAAGTACTCGGCAGATTGATGCTCTTCGAAGTAAATCTCTGGCGTTTCCCAAATTTTATCGCTAACGCGAATAAACGCGTCTCTTTTTTGTTCAATCAACGTAGAAATGATCTCTGTCCTGCTCATCTCATACGCTCCTTTCTCTATTTGTTTAAGCGGCGTTTTGCTTCAACAGCTCTCCTTTTTCATAGTTCAACGATAAAAGTGCGCCGATGCAGATGACTGCAAAGCCGATCAGCATCCAGAACGCTGCATCAAATGAACCGTTAAACGCTTCTACGATAAAACCGATTGCCATCGGAGTGATAAAGCCTGCGAGCTGTCCACCTGTATTCACGATGCCCATGCCTGTTCCGGCTACTCTGGACGGCAGATTTTTCAGGACGACTGACGGAAGCAGAATGATGACAAAGGAAAGGAACAGCGACACAATCGCTTGGTACGTAATAAACATCGTCACACTCGATGCAGTAAACATGAAGTACAAGAGAACCGCGACTACCACACAGGAGAGACTGCCAATAATCTTTTCGCGACCTTTTGGCAGCTTGTCCAGCACATAGCCGCTCACATAAATCCCTACCAACGTAGCGAAGCCTGGAATGGTTTGCAGCCAGCCGAGTGAGATCATATCCAGCCCGCGAACTTTGGTCAAGTAAGTTGGCATCCAGGTTACGAGGCCCCAGTTTACTGCATAAATGCTAAAGTAAGCGATTAACAGACTCCATAGCAAAGGTGTTTTAAACAGCATAGCCACTGAGCTTTTTGGTTGATCGGAGCCAGCTGTATTCGTTGCAGACTCTGCTTGTGGAAGTTTAATATAGCGCCAGAACAGGAAGGCAATGATTGCGCCAATTGCTCCAATGACGACGAACATGGTTCGCCAGCCCATGGTTTGAATCATCCAAACGGATAAAATCGGGGAGAAAAGCCCCACAATCGCACTAGAGGAGAGCATCACGGACATCGCACGCGAGCGTTCCTTTACAGGAAAAATGGTGGCGATAATTTTCGAGCTGGCTGGTTGGAAGCCCCCTTCACCAATCCCGAACAGAAAGCGGATGAGAATCATCGAAGCCATCGACCAAGCGGCCCCGGTCAGCCCCGTAAAAATAGACCACATCACAACAGAAGCGATGAGTACTTTTCTGGCACCAAATCGGTCTGCCAGCCAGCCTCCTGGCATTTGCATGATCGCATAGCCAGCAAAAAAACTACTGAGCAATAGCCCGGTGGATGAAGCACTGAGGCTCAAATCTTCTGTAATCGATAAAATCGCATAGTTCATGACGTATCGATCCAGGTTCCCTAATGCCCAGCCCAAAAAGAGTAGCGCTAATATCCAGTTTCTCGTGCGTGCTGATACCATATGTGTGGATACCTCCTTCTAGATGTGTTCCAAAGCTAGTCTTTCATTTTGGCGAAAGCGCATTCATCTCGTTCGATGACTGACGATCCGCAAAAATTGGCCAAGCATTTTTATTTACCGCATATATTGCGACATGTCGTTATATACACTGTACGAAATGTTGAGACTATTGGCAACGATTTTTTTTAGCATTTTGACTTCTATCAAATGAAAAAAGCACCCGTAACAGGGTGCTTACAAAAGTCGATATCGTTTGGTGGGTCTTCCGCGCGTCGATTGCGATTCCTCCCCCGAGCATTCCGCCAACTCAACCGCGCACAAATCCGCTACAATACGTTGGGCATTTCGCTCGCTCATTTGCAAATATTTGGCCAGGTCCTTTGTTGTAAAATCGGTCCAGCCCATTTTTTGCAGCAAGGCATCGAGCTTTTTATAGCTTTTGACGCTGATGTTTCCCTTTTTCAGCTTTTCCAAAACCTCATCATCGTCGGCACGATACGAGTAGATGAGCTCCTCTTCCTGACCGACCCACTCTACGATCGTTCCATCATCCTGAATCATGACAATATCTCGCGCTGCTTTTTCCTTCGATTGGCGCAGAGCACGATGGGCATTCATCTCTGCTGCAAACGCCGTCTCTCCAAAACCGATTCCCACTGCGACCGTCGTATCTGCTTCCTTCGCCAATAACTCCACTGTGCTTTGCAAGGTAGGAATCTCCCTGTGAATCGTCCCACGCGTACTGAAGATGACGTATCGGCCGTTCCCTTGCTCCAGAAGCGATCCGTCTACTTGCTCGCACAGCTTGATCAAGGCTTCCTTAATACGCAGCTCCAAATATTGCAAGTGATACGGGGTCTTCGCGCCCTCCTTGATTCTATCGAATTGCTCGACCTCGATCATCTCGATCCCGATTTGCGTATCCTTGAAATAAGATGTACGCACCTTCTCGACAAACACGCGTACGGTTTGATGAATGTCCATATTGCTAGGCGAAATCCAGTATGCCGGGATACCTGCATCTACCAGCGATTGATAGACAGTCGGATAGCAGGTCATGGCTGCGTCTGTCTTTTTCTGATTCCATAGTGCCAGATGAAATTCAAGCAGCTCATTGGGATCAATCGTGGCCTCGAATGTTTTCATATACAGCTCGCTTATGGATAAATTGCTGCTGCGCAACGACTCTTCCATGAATTTCGTAGATAACAGCATGTCGATACTGACCCGTTCCACCAGTTTTTTCTGGGCGTAGACCACTTCCAAAAAACCTTTATAAATGCTGGCTTCCGTTGGATAAATATGTTCCATCCGCTTGTCATCGTCCAATACATTTTTGGCAATCAAGTACGGAAGTGGTCCGGAAAAAAGCCAATGATCCACATGCTGGTCATTTTCCAATACGATTTGTTCTGTCTCTTTCGTTTCTGTATAGATATATGGAATAAAATTCATTCCTTCATCGAATTCCTTCGCAATCGCAATAATTCTCTCGACCGATTGTCCGGGACCAACCACACCGATTTTAAACATCTATCAATCCAACCTCTGCGCTCTATTTATACGAAGCTTTCCTACGAACCATTCTATACGTATTCTCTGGCACAAATCCACCCTCCTCCTCACAAAATGGCAGGGATGCCGTTGGTGAAGGGCGAATAACTCCGGATTCCATACCGAAAGGAGTCGTCTGATGAATGTTAATCTGAATGAAGCGATTGAGGTTCTAGAGCGTACGCCACAAGCATTGGAGTATTTTTTAACGGGCTTATCGGATGGTTGGTTGCTGCACAATGAAGGCGACGGCACCTGGCATGCCACCGAAGTGATCGAACACCTCATAGAGGCCGAGAAAACGAATTGGCTCCCGCGCCTGGAGATCATTCTTCAAGAGGGAGAGAGTAAACCTTTTCCCCCTTTTGATCGCTACGCTCACTTACAGGCGTCGTCGGAAAGGTCGTTCGCACAAAAGCTACAGGAATTCAAAACGCTTCGAACAGAAAATATAACCAAGCTGCAAGCTCTCATTGAACGTGAAAATCTACTTGAATTAACAGGGATACACCCTGCATTTGGCGTAGTCAAGGCAAGAGAGCTGCTCTCTACATGGGTGGTTCACGATTTAACCCACATGGCACAAATCGTACGTGTCATGGCCAAGCGGTACACAGAGGATGTTGGACCTTGGCGGGAATATTTAGGAATCTTGAATAAGTAACGCTTGGTTCTTGATATTGCCGACGTCAGAAAAAAGTGATACGATTTATGGTAGAAGATTTCATAAAGAGCTCTCGGAACGTCCCGGAGCCTGATTATTGATGAAGGGTGACCCTCGTGAATAATCAGGCTCCTTTATGTTTGTAATAGGGCTGCTCATCTGGCCAATTATGAAAAAGGGAGTGACGAGAGTGAACGAGATTTTTCGCAATCGCAATTTTCGCAAGCTGTTTCTTTCCAATTTGTTTTCAGGCTTTGGCCAGGGGATGACCATGATCGGGATATCCTGGTATTTGGTAGAATCCACAGGCCGAGCCAGCCTACTTGGTACCACCATGCTTCTCTCCTCGATCATGACACTGCTCATCGGACCTTATTCAGGTACATTGATTGACCGCTATTCCCGCAAGGCCATTCTACAGCTGGAACAGCTAGGCGGCTTCACCGTTCTCGCTCTAGTAGCGGCTTGGGGATTTTGGGGGAATTATCAAGAGTGGATGATGGTACTCGTCTTTTTGGCATCGATGTTCATGTTTCAGGTTCACGAACCGACACAGTCAGCCTTCATACAGGAAACATTTGAGCAAAAGCACTATAATATGATCAATTCTACCTTGGAAATTCAAAACCAGACCGCTTTGGTCCTCGCAGGAGCTTTCGCAGGCATGCTATTGGGGAAATACGGTCTGCATATCGTGCTGATCCTTAACACTTTGACCTATCTGATCGCTTTTCTCTCCTTGACCGGAATCGATTATGTGTTTACCCAAGAAAAACAAACAGAGAAGTCCCCCCGAACATCCTGGGTGGCGCAATTTCAGCAGAGCTGGGTCTATATCAAAGAAAAACGAGGGTTTATTTTATTCGGAATTGCTGCGCTGATACCATTCCTTGCCGTTATGCTGACGAACCTTCTTAATCCTATCTTTGTTAGCCAAGTTTTGGAGGAAGATGTGGCGATCTATTCCATGGGAGAGGTTACGTATTCCATAGGCGCAGTGCTGGCCGGATTTCTGCTTACTTGGTTTCGTGGAAAAATCGGTGCGTTTCCTTATATGGTAGCGAATTATATCTTGATGGCGATTGCTCTTGTAGTGACCGTTGTGATCCCAATAGGCTCAGTTTTTGTGTTGCTCTCTGCGTTTATGGGCTGGTGCAATGTATCAACCAGACTGATCAGACAGTCCATTTATATGGAACTGCTGCCTAACCGTTTTATGGGCAGGGTCTTGAGCTTCTTTCGGTCGATTGGTACATGCATGCGGCTGCTATTACTCGCTCTATTTACGATCATGCTTGATTCAACCGGTGCAGCAGTCGGGTACCTTGTATTGGCAGGCCTTTTGGTAATGGCCACGCTAGGAATCGTCTTTTCCATGCGTATGCTGATGCAACAGGTAGACACCCCCGATGCTGTGGCAGATCAAGGCACGTTGAAGCAATAGACTGTCAGCTTCCCTTTAAAAAGACAGCGGTAACTATGGACGTGAATGTACGTCCTAGACTTCCGCTGTCTTTTATTCATTTGCGCTATTTGGATGGCAAAAACAGCTGCGGAACGGTATACAGTGCTGGCGCACCACCCGTATGTAGGAATAGCACGTGATCGTTCCGACTAAAACGCCCTTCGCGAATCAAGCCGATCAATCCTGCCATTGCCTTTCCCGTATAGACCGGATCTAGCAAAATCCCCTCTGTCCGTGCAACCAGCTGAACAGCCTCAATCATGCCATCTGTCGGGATCGCGTAGCCTGGACCTACAAATCGGTCGTCGCACTGCACTGCTTCTGCACGAATATCCCCTTGCAAACCGACCAATGCCGCTGTACTGCGAAGCAAATCCAGCACCTTCGCTTCCTGAGCAGCCCGGTCGCGACTGACGTTAATCCCAATCACCTGCGTGTTGGACTGACGCGCCATAAATCCCGCAAGCAAACCCGCTTGGGTACCACCACTACCCGTTGCCGTTACGACATAATCGTACGGAGTAGTCGTTTCCCATGCTTGCTGCTCGATTTCTTCCGCGCAAGCCATGTATCCCAATGACCCGACTTCGTTGGAGCCTCCAACCGGGATTAGATAAGGTTTCCTGCCTTCTTTACTCAAGCCATCGGCTAGCACGTCCATAGCGGCGAGCAAATCTCCATCTGCTGGAATGATCTCGATTTTTTCAGCCCCCAACAAGTGAAACAACAGATGATTGCCACTCGCCTGTGAATTGTAGTCGCCCGTCTCAGGCGCAGATAGAACCAGCTGGCAGCGCAAGCCTTCGCGAACCGCCGCAGCCAGAGTCAATCGGCAGTGATTGGACTGTATTGCTCCGCACGTAATTAGCGTATCTGCTCCTTGCTTGATCGCCGCAGCCACCAAATACTCCAGCTTCCGTGTCTTGTTGCCCCCTGCTGTTAGGCCAAGCATGTCGTCCCGCTTGATGGAGATCGTCGGTCCTCCCAGCTCTGTGGAAAGTCGGTCCAGTCTCTCGATCGGCGTATGTCCGTGTGTGTAAATTCTACGCTGGAAACGGATATTGTTCATGCGCTTACTTCCCTTCGATTTGGAGTGTAATTGGGTATTCATACGCTTTGACATGAACGAATTCCTTCCCATTATGTGACTTTGTTACAGGCAAATATAAGATTGCCCGATACAATGAGTCTCGTAAACCACAGTAATTGGGGGGCTGATCATGAAAAATGTAGGTAGGCTTGATCAAATTTTTCGTGTCTTTGCTGGGCTAGCGCTTCTTTCCTTGTTCTTCTTTTTAGAAGGAGGTTATCAGTACCTCGCATTGATGGGTATTCCGTTACTCTATACGGCACTGACCCAAAATTGCTTTCTCTATCGCCTTTTCGGAATGAATTCCTGCAAGATTGAGTCGTAATTCACTTGTCTCGAAAGTGAATAAGCTTGGGCTCGGAACGCCTCTATTTTTTGGGGCGTTCTTTTCAAAAAATTTTGTCGAAAATTTATACATTTTGTAATTGTAAAAAACAGGTATAATAGGGATAATATTCACCATGGGCTATCACCCAATTTTAATAGTGGAGGGAAATCTATGAAAACACTACTGCGAATTGCCATCGCCTTAGCCATGGTGTTAACCATGTCAAGCGGTGCTTTTGCTGCTCCAAATCCTGCAGCTTATGAGGCGAAGTTTGTAGAATTAAAAGGAAGTTACAATGCTGGTGAATCTATTAAGCTAACCGTAGAAACAAAAACAGCTGGGCAGATTTCCGACGCCAAATTTTTGGTGAGAACAATTGGTGGCAATGACAAGGATAAGGTCACCAGTGTTCGAACTACCCATAGCAAAACCAAAGCTACCTATACGACTACAGGTTACCTCAAGCCTACCTCCAAAGGTATTTACTTGCTCGCTTTCCAAGCTACACACAAAAGCTTTGAAGGAGAAAAGAAAGTAGAACTAACTGCAACCCTTTCGATTAAGGATCCCAACAAAATTACCTTGAATGTCACACCGAACACCATCCATGTCAAAACAGGCAAAGAAGTTCCTATTCTCATTACCTACAGTTCAAAATCAACTCCGACATTCACTTACAGCACGCCGGTTACTGAGCTTTACACCAAGCGCGCCAACAATGAAAACAAGAAAGTGGTACTCTTCAAAGCCGAAAAAGCCGGAAAATTCACAATCAATATCACTGCCAAGAACAAATACGATGAAGTCTCCGAAGCAGTCGAGATCATTGTTTCGGATTAAATGACGAGCAAAAATCCCGTTCCCTTTTGATAGGGCAACGGGATTTTTACTGATTGGCTACATTGCAACCTCGATAGTATCTACACTCTCCCCAGTGCTTCTCTCAATCGTTCCTGATGCAGCCATAATGGCTTACGCAGACCAGTCTTCTTTACAATACCTTCCGCTGTTAGCTCGTGGAGCATCTCCGTAACTGTTTCGCGAATGCACCCCATCATGCTAGCCAGCTCCTGATGCGTGAGACTCACTGCCAGCTCGATCCATTCTGGTGCATCAGCCTGGCGTTCACCCCCATATTTCTCGGACAGCTTGACTAGCAAATACAGAAGACGCTGTCGCACACTACCGTACGCCATGAGCTCCAGCATCTCTTCTACCTCTTGTAAACGATTCGAGACAATCTCGATAAAATGCAAGGCAAGCTGCGGCTTCTCAAGCATCAGCTGTTCGAAATGTGCTTTATCAATGGAACAAATCACCGAATCTTCCCACGCTTGGGCGTACATGTTTGTCGTAATCGTAAAGGAGCCAATTTCACCAAAAATATGACCCGTGCCGAGCAGATCAACGGTCAGCTCTTTTCCATCGGCGGACAGCTTGTATAAGCGAACCGTCCCTGCCTTGATCAAGAACAGCCTTTTTCGCTCCAGGAGAGGGGAGGAAATAATCGTTCCTTTTTTGAAGATCTCCATAGGGGTAACGGGCTCCAACTGTGCTAGCTCCGCTTCGCTTAACGTCTGAAACAGATTGATACGGGATAAAAACTTCTCCTTATCGATCACAGTGTACTTCCTCCTGCTCTCTGTAGGCTGAACTACATAGTAAATGCCTTCCTCACACTATACTCCTTGTTAAGCAATGAATTTCGAAAGAACAAAGGAGTGCCTTTTGATGATCCTTCAACTCATTCTGGCTTTGATGTTTTCTATCTCTGTGTGGATGAAGTTTTCACGTGCACAATCAATGCTCCAACACTGGAAGGAATACAGGTATCCGCTCTGGTTTATGGACGTGGTTGCTTCACTTGAGCTCATCGGGGTCATTGGCGTGGTTAGCGCCTTTTGGATTCCTGTTGCAGTAAAATTCGCTTGCGCCCTGTTTGCCGCCCTCATGCTCGGTGCCATACATGCGCATCTTTTTCTGGCCAAGCACAAGCCGATCATGGCGATAAATGCCGTGTTTATGCTGGCCTGCTCGTTGCTTCTCCTTTGGATATAGTCTAACAAAAAAAGGCTATCTCCAGAACTGCCTTGGAGACTAGCCTCTTTCTCATCAACTCTACGCCTGCTGAAGCAAAAACTTCTTCCCGTATTCCCCATGATCCAAGATCGTCGGGTGCTCGATCTGAATCGTCGAGTGGTCAATTCCGTATTTCGTTTGCAGGATGTGATTAATCGCCAGAATGACACAATACGGCTGGATGCCTTCACGAACGAACACATGCGCTGTCAGCGAGTAGTGCTCTGTGGATACCGCCCACAGGTGCAGCTCATGAACATCTTCTACTCCTTCTACTTCACTAAGGTCTTGACGAATTTGATCGAGATCAAACTGCTCAGGAACAGATTCCATCAACACCAAGAGCGATTCGCGGATGATTTTGGCGCCGCCTGTAAAAATAATTCCCCCGATCACCAAGCTGATCAATGGGTCGAACAAATAGTAGCCTGTCATGTAAATGAGAATCGCCGAGGTAATCACACCGACGGAGCTGAGCAAATCTCCAATAAAGTGCCACAGTGCACTTTTTACATTGAGATTGTCTTCTTCCTTCATACTGCGGCTAAGTACGATGGTCAACACGATGTTCACTACCAAGCCGATCGAAGCAATGACCAGCATCAACTGCAAATCTACGTCTTGTGGATTGATCATCCGTTTGATCCCTTCAATGACAATCCCGATCGAAATCACGGCAAGGGCCAAGCCATTCAAGAACGAAGCGATAATTTCAAAACGGAGAAACCCGAATGTGTACTTCTTATTCGGCTTGCGAGTCGCCATATAAATAGCGGTCATACTCAAGCTCAATGCGATGACATCTGAGATCATATGAGCTGAGTCAGACAGGAGCGCGAGTGAATTGGACATCAAGCCCCCCACAACCTCCACGATCGTAAAAAACAACGTTAATATGAGCGTAACCCACAGTGTTTTCTTCGATGTTTGCTGTTCCTTTACGTGATCAAGATGATGATATTCCTCCATCTTCATACGTATCACCTCTGTTCATTAATTTATAAAAATTACAATGTAATAATTAATGTAATCATAACCTCCTTTTTGCCGATATTCAAATGAACATTTTATGGATCATACAAGTGATTTTCATTACCAGTGGGGCTTATCAAAACAAAAAAAGCCTCATCCAAAAGGATCAGGCTGAGCTTTCCTTATTGTTTTTCCCTTCCAAAATCCGTCGTATATTTCCCTTATACTGCGTGAGCAAGACACTTGCCTCTCCTGCTGGCAACGCGGTTTTTTGCATCACGATCGCCAGCTTTGCGTCACCGGCTGCCAGCTGCAGCAGTACGTCGGCCTCCTCGATAGAGACATTGGTCGCTTCTGCCACGATCCGCTTTGCCCGTTCCTTCAGCTTCTCATTTGTTACCTGCACATTGACCATCAAATTTTTGTACACTTTCCCCAACCGAACCATGCATGCGGTCGTGATCATGTTTAGCACCATCTTCTGTGCCGTCGCCGCTTTCAATCGAGTCGAGCCTGTCACTACTTCCGGGCCTACCACTACATTGATGGCCACATCCACACCCTGGTTGATCTGCGCCTGCTGATTGCAGGACAACGAAATTATTTTTGCCTGCTGACTTCTTGCTTCCGCCAACGCTCCGATCACATATGGAGTGCGCCCGCTTGCCGCGATTCCGACCACTGCATCGCCTGCCTTCACGCCATAAGCAATCACGTCTTCCCGCCCATACTGCTCAACGTCTTCGGCTCCTTCCACAGCTCTGACGAGAGCCTTTTCCCCTCCTGCAATGACTCCCTGCACCAATGAAGGGTCCGTACCAAATGTCGGAGGGCATTCTGCTGCATCCAGCAATCCCAGTCTCCCGCTCGTTCCTGCGCCGAAGTAAAAAAGTCTACCGCCGTTTTCCAGGCATTCTCCGATCAAGTCCACTGCCGCTGAAATTGCGGGCAACTCCTTCTCTACGGCAAACGCTACTTTTTTATCCTCCTCATTCATAATCTGGATAATCTCCATGGTCGAGAACTTATCCAGCTCTTCCGTACGGAGATTTCTTGTTTCTGTCGTCAAATCGCGCAGCTGAAACTTCATCCAGTTTCCTCCCACCCATTTACACTCGTCTTCTCTTTTTCCTATGGAAACAGGCTGACAGGAAGATGTCCGGCTGCCTTTTGTTCCCCAAACAAAATGTCTGCCACAAGCTCAATGGCTTGGTGTGTGTGGTCGTAAACAGCGAGGTACGCATCGACCTCCTGCATATCCATGAGATCATACGGATTTCGCAATGCGACAGCCACGACCTTCTTCCCCTGCTCCACAAGTCGATTTGCCAGTCGTGATTGACCTTTAAAAATATGTGCATTGTACGTAAAGACGACGATGTGCTCCATGGAGCCAAAAGCAGACGCCACTGACTCTACTTCACTCTCTGTCGGGTCGAGCGAAGAGTGGACACGGTATTCCACGTCACAATATTTTCGCAGAGACGCGAAGAGATCGACTGATCCTGTCTGGGCGTCTTCTGCCAAGGTGAGATTGGTAACACCTGGAAAAATCACACCGAGCGGCTGACTGTTTTTCATAAAGGGGATCAACTGATTCTCATTTTTGACTAACGTAATGGCTTGCGAGAGCACATCCCGCGCCAAGGCCGCATGTTCTCCCCTGTCAAAGGACGCTCCTCTTTCTTTCAAGCATGTCTCCCAGGAAAGAAATCGCTGCTTCAGTCGCAGCACGCGATTTACCGCTTCGTTTACTCTCTCTTCGGACAGCTCGCCGGAATGGATTGCTTCTACGAGTCGGTCATACGCTTTTTGCTGTACTTCATGTGTGTGAGAAATGAGCACGAGATCGATTCCAGCCTGCACACAACGCACCGCTGCTTCTGAAACGCCAATTGTACCTGCGATCGCAGCCATTTCCATGCAATCCGTAATCGCAACCCCATCAAAGCCGAGGGACTCGCGCAATATCCCCGTCACGATTTCCTTGGAATACGTGGCAGGTGAGCCTGACCCATCCACACTGGGCAAACTGATATGTCCTACCATGACCATCGGGACGCCAGCCGCGATACTACGCCGGAATGGAACGAGCTCGACCTCTTCCAATCGCTTCCGATCATGTCCAAGCACGGGAATGGCTTCATGAGAATCGGTACTCGTATCTCCATGACCAGGGAAATGCTTGATGGAGGGAATGACACCACTTGCAAGCATGCCTTGAACGGCTGCCTCACCAAACCTCGCCACCTGCTCTGGCGCTTCCCCAAAGGATCGCACGCCAATGACCGGATTGTACGCATTGTTGTTCACGTCGACCGTCGGGGCAAAATTAACCGAAACGCCAGCTGCACGCAGCTCCTCGCCTGTTGCCTGATAAATACGCTTGGCTTGATCGAGATTGCCTGTCGCACCCAAAGCCATTGCCCCGGGAAAACGTGTCGCGCCTTTTTGCAGACGAGAAACCACGCCATTTTCCTGATCAGTCCCGATCAATAGCGGATAGGAATGCCAAGACTCATACGCCCAGCTCTGGAGCTTCCGTACTTGCTGATACGTCTCTTCCGGTGTTCCAATATTGCGGCTAAACAGAATCACGTTTCCAATCTGCTTTTTTTTGATCCATGTTTCCATTTCTATGGGAATATCCATCGTCGGGTAACCGATCATCAGGAGCTGCCCGACCTTCTGTTCCACAGTCATATGTTCGGCTTGCATGGAATCCTCCTTCCTAACGACTTGATCCTTTTACGAGAATGCTTTGCCGTACTTCGCATACTGCTTCCAGCTGCGATATCCGAGCCTCTCATAAAAGTCGACCAGCGTCGTCCAATCAATGACGATGTTTTGAATGCCGCGCTTGCGCAAGGTCACAATGCCCGCCTCCACAATCGCCAGTCCCAGGCCTTGTCCTCTGTACGCCGCGTCGACCCCCAACGGCCCGATGCCGCCCAGCCCCTCCGAAAACAGAGGTGCCCAGTACACGTTTTGTGCGATAAACGGAGATTCGGCATCATTGATCCGGCAAAAACCGATGATCTCTCCCTGCCGCTCCACGACGACGAATTCGCGTCCGGTTCCTCCTCGCTGAAAATAATGAATGGCTTCGTACTCCCAGCGTCCGGGGAAGCATCGATGCAAGAAGGACAGGAATGCATCTTGGTCCGCCTTCGTCAACAATCGAAAGCAGCTACCTGGTATCTCCGGCAGCGCCAGCTCCTCTTGATCGGGATACTGCGCTAACAGATCGTTCTCCAATCGATCCTCCGAGTGATACCCTTGTTTCTGAAACCATGCCTTTACGTCCGCGGATTCATCAGGTATGCCTGGGAAATAATGATACGGGTCACGCCCCAGCAGGATTTTTTCCACACCCTGCTCCCGCAACGCTCCCTCTGCCCTTCCCAGTAATTCACGACCGATCCCTTGCCCGCGATACGAATCAGCCACGAGCAAAACCTGCAGCCAGCCGATGCCTTTTCCCAGCTGAATGTCGAGCTTTTCCTGCCAGCACTTGGCCACGATAAAACCGACTGGACGCTGCGTCACAGGATCAATCGCCATCCACGATCCGGCTTTTACTACATTCTGATCTTCGAAGCTGTTTTGTCGCATGAGCTCGGGCCGCATTGGAAAGCGATCACCTAACTCCTGATTCCACAGCTCGCAAAGTGCATCCACATATTGATCGTCCCAGGATACGTATTGCATATTGGACCGTAGCCTCCTTCCGTCCTATTTCAATCCAGAGGTTTTGGAGCCTTCCACAAAATATTTCTCGGCAAACAAAAACACGATCAAAATCGGGATCAAGCTGATCAAAGCCCCTGCTACCAGCAATTGATCCTCTGTCTTGTACTGACCGCTCAGCGACAAAATTCCGATCGGCAAGGTAAAGTTCTCATCCGAAATCAGATAGATGACCGGCGCCAAAATCTCATTCCATTTCCCCATAAACGTAAAGACCGCCAGTGTCGCCAGAGAAGGCTTGCACATCGGCAAAAACACCCGCCAGTAAATCTGGAACGGATTGCAGCCATCCAGCTTGGCCGCTTCCTCGTAATCCTTCGGGATATTCAGGAAAGCTTGCCTCATTAAAAAGATGGCAAATGGCTGTCCGAGCCACTCCAAAATCCACAACGGAGCTAATGTGTCGAGCAGTCCCAAATTTTTAAAGATAATAAACTGCGGGATAATCGTGACGATCCCCGGAATCATCATGGTTCCCAGCACGATCATGAACAGTGTATCGCGGAAAGGAAAGCGCAGCCTGGCAAAGGCAAAGGCTATCATCGAGCTCGACAGCAGCGCCCCTACCACCGAAAGAACCGCGACAATCAGACTGTTGATCGTATAGCTGCTGAAATTCGCCTGTTCCCACACGGTAGTATAGTTGCTCCACTGTGCAGGATTAGGCAGCCATTCTGGTGGGAATTGCATGTACTGTTTGTAAGTTTTCAGTGAGTTAAACACCGTCGTCAAAAACGGGACGAGCATGATCAAGGCACTGGCGATGACAAACAGGTAACCCACGATTTTATTCAGAGGAAAACGCTTTTGCATGGCTACCTCCTTTTCCTCCTAATCATAGTGAACCCATTTCTTCTGCAGCTTGAATTGAATCAACGTAATGGCAAGCAAAATGAGGAACAACACCCACGCAATAGCAGATGCATAGCCCATTTTGAAGAAGCTAAATGCTTGGCGGAACATGAAAAGCATCAGGACGAGACTGGCGTTGTTCGCACCACCTGTCGAGCCTGCCTCCGTAGAGCCGCCGGTCATGACAAAAATCTGTTCAAAGTTTTGGAAGGAGTAGATCGTGTTCAGGATGACGACCAAAAACGTCGTTCCTGAGATCATCGGGACCGTCACCCGCCAAAATCTTTGCCAGGCGTTGGCTCCATCAATCGAGGCTGCCTCGTACATTTCAGACGATATTCCTTGCAGTCCAGCGAGAAAAATAATCATCATGTAGCCGACCGACTTCCAGATGGCGATGAGCACCAATACCGGAATGACCCACATTTCATCAATCAGCCAGTTTTGCGGAGCGATCCCGAGTTTGGACAAAAAGGCATTGGCAAAGCCGATCCGTTGGTTGAACACCGCATCCGCTACATACGCGATCACCGTCCACGAGGAGATGACCGGCAAAAAGTGAACCATCCGGAAAAATTTCAGACCCTTTAGCTTTTGATTGAGGGCAACAGCTAACAACAGTGCCAAAAAGGTTTTGGCCGGTACGTACAGGATCGTAAAGTAAACCGTATTCCATAGCGCGCGATAAAACAGCGGGTCTTCAAGCAGCTTTTCATAGTTGTCCAAGCCAGTCCATTTGGGCGGATTTAATATATCGTAGTCGGAAAAGCTGAAGTACAGTGAAGCCACTGATGTCCCCACGACGAACACGAGAAAGTGGATGAGATAGGGGGAGACCAGGAGCAGTCCCCATCTCCCCTCGCTATCCAACCATTTTCTTTTTTTCACAGCAGGCTTAAGCTGTTGCTTGGTCTGCATCTCTAGCATGGTTGGCACACATCCTCACTGATAGATGACTACTGCTTTTTGAAGAAGTCATCCAATACTTTTTGAATGCCTTGGTCTGTTTTCGAGATGAACTCATCGGTTCCGTATTTATCCATGAACAGCTCCGCCAGATTGTCGGTAAACACCTTCACCCACTCGGTAAAGACGGCATTGGTATCAATCGTGCCCGCGAACTCCAAGGTGTCGAGGAATACCTTTTTGTTTTCAGGCTTCGTGGCAGGGTTTAGGAACATTTCAGAGTTCGCTACTGATTTCTTCACTGGAATGGCTTCGCCCACTTGCGTCCACTCTTTTTGTGCTTCATCTGATGTCGTCCAGTACGTGATCCATTCTTTTGCGGCCTTGACCTTTTGTTCGTCTGCCTTTTTGTTGATGACCCAAGAGTTGGCGATCACGGGAGCGAAGCGCTTGCCGTCCGGACCTTTTGGCATCGGAGCGACGTCGTAGTTCAAGCCTGCGCCGTTCATCGAGGTCGTTGCTGCGTAAATATCGATTTGCATGGCTACAGCACCACTCAAGAACGCTTTGAAGTTGCTCTGGAACGCCTTTAGATCAGCAGGATTCGGGAACAGCTTGCGTTGCATCCCGTCCACCATCCACTCCACCGCTTTTTTGTTCTCTGGACTGTTGATGATCGATTTCGTCAGCGTCGGGTCCAATACGCCGCC
The DNA here is from genome assembly GCF_047229145.1 of Brevibacillus jepli. NCBI lineage: Bacteria > Bacillati > Bacillota > Bacilli > Caryophanales > Paenibacillaceae > Brevibacillus > Brevibacillus jepli. The sequence continues at coordinate 48,342 of NZ_JBFEFW010000015.1, read as the reverse complement.
GCCGTATGCTTTCAAGATGTTAAAAGCACCCCGGGAGCTTCCAAAAAACGCGAAGCCGTACTGCTTCACCGCTTTTTTGTCAAAGGCAGGGTCGTCTGCATTTTTCCCGTTGGCATCGAGGGTCAGCTTGACGGAAGCCGCCTTCAAATCATCCCAGGTCCAGTCAGCAGTAGGGTATGGTACGCCCGCTTTGTCAAACAAATCCTTGTTGTAAAATAGGGCCCCTACCTGGATACCTTGCGGAACGCCCCAATACTTCCCGTCTGCGTCCTTGTTGAACTCAAGTCCATTCAGCTCATCTTTGCTAATTTCTTTTGTGACGTAATCGGTGATGTCGAGAATGGCTCCGCGTTGGGCGTAGCCGAATACTTTGGTTCCATCGCTCTGCCACATATCAGGTGCATTCCCTGCCGCAATCTGGGTAGTCAGCTTTTGATAAAAGTCATCGTAAGGAGCCGTCATCGTTTTGATCTTGATATGCGGATGTGATTGTTCGAATTTTGCGATAATTTCTTCCATCTTTTTCTTCGTCGGTGGATCAGAGCTGTAGCCCATGTACAATTCGACTTTGTCCCCTTGCTGTGTGGAGGGCTGGCTGCTACATCCGGCTAGGAGCAATGCCGCTGCTAAGCCAACCATACCGAGTATTGAGAGAAACCGTCTCTTTTTCATGAAAAACCTCCCCAATTGTAAAAAGTGCAAAGCTTACATAGCTAACGATGTTACCAAATGATAGGGATAAAGGGATAAAGGCAGGAGTTTGTGTAATCTAAGAGGGTTTGCTTATTTGTATTGCTCCCGAACGGCTTTACGCGTCTGACGCAAGTACGCAGCAGAGACATCGTAATTTTTGGCAGCAACACCTCTAAACAAGATGTCGATCACATTGAGCTGTGCGATTCGTGAGGAAGTGGCAGCACTGCGTTCATCAGCCTCTGTGGAAAACGTGGTCAAGTGAATGTCCACGCATTCAGCCAATGAGTTCGTGCCGTATTTCGTAAGGCCGACGGTCACAGCACCCGATTTGCGGGCTTGTTTCATCGTCGTAATGATCTGGGAGGTCTCCCCCGAATTCGAGATTCCGACTGCTACATCACCCGCTGTCAGCGTGACCGCCGATGTAAGCTGCAGGTGAGAATCTGAGTGAGCTGTGCACATTTTGTTGATGCGCAAGAACTTATGCTGCGCATCCTGGGCAACCAACTGAGAAGCACCTACTCCGTAAAAATCAATCCGGGTGGCTCGGTATAGCTCGCCAATCGCCTGCTCTACTGCTTCGGTATCCAGGATTTTGATCGTTTCTCGCAAGGAGAGAATATTGTTGAGCGAAACCGATTCAATCAATGTGTACATATCAGCATCGGGAAGAATCTCTTTGTATTCATCCTGAGCGGTAGACGATTGCAGATCACCCGCGATTCTGATTTTCAACTCCTGAAAACCATCTACACCGATACTTTTGCACATGCGTATAATGGCAGCTTGGCTGGATTCGCTTCTTTCCGCAAGCTCCTTGATCGAAAGGCGAATCACCTCATCCGGGTTGGCTAAAATGTAATGTGCTGCGTTTTGTTCAGAACGCTTGATATTGTGCAACGATTCGCGGATGCGCAACAACCCGCCATTCAACACCATACCACCCCTTTAGTCTCGCGAAATTGTTAAGCGCTTACATCAGAGCATGACATTGGTAATTCAATCCATATTTTGTATTATAGACACTTGAAACAAAATATCAATATAAATTGTCAGATTTGAAATAAAATTTCAAAACTTTTTTCGACATTTCCTATTACTACTAAGGTCTTCATCCAGGGGCTTCCATCTTAAACGTTTGCTATTTGAATTTCTCTACCACTTCCAAAATAGATTTAAAATACAAAAATAACTAAATTTGTGTATAATTCGTTAAATTTCGTCGATATATTTACCAAAATTGCACTTTATGGTATTAATTGTATATACCATTTATTAGGAGGTAGCTTCGTTATGAAAAAAGTACTTTTTAGCCTTATGAGTCTTTCTTTAGTGTTTGGGATATCTTCTACTGCTTTAGCAAAAGATGCCAAACAAGATGAGTCCAAATTGAGTACCCTAGCTGTTTTTTATGATCGTGAGCCTAATAACACTCCAGCAGGGGCCAATTTTTTTGAACTTGGTAACCAAATAAACGGAGCTTTTCAGTACGAACCAATTGATTCTGAAGACTACTTTTACTTTATTGCACCTGAAACAGGATATTATAATTTCTCGCTATCTTTTAACACAGAAAACCATTATGGACTCTTTTTATTAAATAACAATCAAGTGGAGATTGGAAAAACTACCTCTAGGAATCCATCTTTTACTGCTAGAGTGGTTAAAGGTCAAAAATATTACCTTTGGGTAGATGCAGGTAGTATCGCGCATCATGCTGATCCAAGCTACAGCGTCTACACCTCCAAATCTAACTAATACGCCTGATCTCACAGTTTAAATGTGAACCTATCCCATCCCTAAAAGTTACCAGCAAAAAAGAGACGGTTATGCCGCCTCTTTTTTGCATGTGTATGAACTCTTCTACCAAACCAACCTTACAACCCTGTAATATTCTGTAAGGTAAATCAATTTCCCATTTCTCTCCTATCGATTAAGATTCTCCTGTTAAGTGAAAAGGGGGATCACAAATAATGAATGGCATGGACGTCAATGTTCATTATTTTCGATTGATTAATGACTTGGGGAAAGAATATCCGGCGCTTAATCCCATAGCTTTTTTCGTAGCGGAATACACCGTGTTTCTTTTGGCATTGTGCGCGTTGGTGTATTGGTTTACGCAAAAGGATGAGAATCGGATCATGGTTGTTTGTGCGACTGTTACGTTTGTTATCGCCGAGCTCTTTGGAAAAATAGCGGGAAGCCTGCATATGAACAACCAGCCATTCGCGGAGCTTCCCGACGTGAACCAGCTGGTTCAAAAAGCCGTTGATAACTCATTCCCGAGCGACCATACGATCTTGTTCTTTTCTTTCTGCATGACCTTTTGGCTTTTCAAAAAGAAAATGGGTCCCCTCTGGATGCTGCTAGCTGTATGTGTAGGCATTTCTCGTATTTGGGTAGGTGTTCATTATCCGGCAGATGTCATCGTCGGGGCTTTAATCAGCACCGGATCAGCCTTAACGGTTTACATGGTCATACCGCGAATGCGTATTGTGCAAACCTTGCTGGATATCTATGAAAAGGGCGAGCGAGCCATTTTACCTGCGAAATCGAAGACAAAAGGCTTTTAGTATGGCCTTAAGTCTCCGGCATCGTTCCACCATTTACGAGACAATCATCTTAATGAACTGAAGAATAAGAGGAGCACCTTGTACAGGTACATCACTCAGAATCAAAACTCCCGGTTGAACAACATATAAATTGGGAGGCTGAAGCATTCCATTGATGAAAAGATTCAGAACAGAAACCTCATTCGGATCCAGAATGCCGGAAGTACTGAATAACACGACAGCATCACTGTTGGTATACATGTTTTTAACTCCATCTGAAATTGCGGTATACTGATATGTTTCTGTTCTTATTAAACCAGGAGTACATGGACATGGGGGACATGGCGGACAAGTCGGGGAGGGTTTTACTGGAAAAATCCCGGGACAACCTAATGGCTGGACGATTTGCAGACTCTGTCTCCTCACTGTGTATTGCTGTGTGTCATAGCGCCTCATGAATTCACTCGTCCTCTCTGGAAGTGATTCGACCGTTCACTCCGTTTTACAGACATGAGTGAACCCCAGGCACATTCCATCCACCTGGGGCCACCATTCTTTTCACCTTAGTTCACGACAAACTCTACAATGACTGGAGTACCATCGTTTTCGGCATCTCCATCTGGAATGGTAATCGCAGTTGTTGTAATAGTAGAGGTATTACCTGGCTGGAGTACCCCATTAATGTAGAGACTGTAAAAAGCAAACGTACCAGGAAATGCTGTCGCAGCAGCGCCAGCGTCATTGGTAAATGCAGTTGCCGCAATGGTAAACGTAGCACCAGTACCAGTTCCAGCACCCATGGTGGATGTAAATCTCAATGAGGTAAGATACGGTTTAATAATCGGCACTTTGAACACCCCCTCCTCTATTTATTCCCTACTAGTTAATGCTTGTTTTCATTCGATTGAAACCGACAAATGACAGTAGAAACATGCACATTTTCCCTTAAAAGAATATAACTGGAAAAAGAAAACACCCCCCACTTTTACCAGTAGGAGGGCTACATGATTTTTAATCTTGAAACAGTACTCGCAACTGCTCCTTCTCTGCGTCACTCAAGACGTATTCTGCCATCGGAAACAGCACACTCTCTTCTTTAAAGAAATGTTCCATGAGTATTTCTACTGACTTTAGCAAATGAATGTGGACAGCTTCTACTTCAACAGGTTCAGACTTTTCCTTTTCTACGATTCGCATGAACGACATCAGGCTTTCATGAATAAGATCATGCTCTTCTTCCATGGCAGCAATCGGTCCCATCTCCCCTTCTATATAGTTAGCCATCAGGGGATACAGGTCTTCCTCCTCGCGTCTGGAGTGTTTCTCCAGTTCCGCCCGAAACGATGACGCCAGCTCATGAAGCTCCGTTAAGCCTTTCTTTCTTTTCGTAGGTTCGGCAGTAGATTTCAGGTTATTTGCTAGATGTACGAGCTCATTCATCTGCTCAGCCAATGATAGATGCTCGTCTTTCAATTTTTCCAGAGCTGGACACAGCTTCCTTCTTCCTTCAAACTCCTGCATCATCCCCATACATCCTATAGGCGGTGGTCCCATTGCAATCCCTCCATCTAATAGTGCGTGTTCAAAAAGTCGGCTTTTTAGCACCGAGAAGATGGCGAGAACCGAACGAAGGAGGAGCGGAGTGTAGGTAATCTACATGAGCACCGGACTTCGGAGGTAAACGCCATATTCGATGTCGAATTAGCTTCTTGAATTACTTCGTGATCAAAAGTCGACTTTTTGAACAACCTCTACTAGTAGACGTTAGTTACCAAAAGAAATATGATACGCTAGCTGTCCCCGGTTATCCCTGGCAACCATTCGAGTACAGTCATCCTCTTGCGAAAAAACAACAGGTCCATTCTGGATGGGAATCGCAACAAACTGACAAGGGTTAAAATATAGCCGCAGATGCTCTTCATCCTCTGTGATCTCCCATTTTGCCAGCTGCCTTTCCAAGAGAGCTGGACTGTGTAGCTCGGCATCATCCGCCAAATCTTGAATGAGTATCCCCATTTTTTTATCCACCAAGGGAGGCAGCTCTTGGTGAAGCTCGGCAATCGTTCGCTTAGTAGGATTCATGGCAACTGTCCACCCTTCCTTCTCCCTATTAATTCCCTTGCTCTCGTCGATCTCGCTTGTCTTTGCTATATACCAGCCATGCCAGTGGGAACAACACAACCGCAGCACCGCTGAGCAGTAGCACCTCCATATACCGCTGTGCAAAATACATATTGACTACGTACTGGGTGCATACAATGCTGGCGAACAGGATCAAGGCTAACAGGATGACACCTCTATAGCTGCTCTTCATATCTCTTCACCCCTACAGCGTAAACGGCTCCATCTTTCTCTTGAACCACAATTTCCGGAAGCGGTCTTCTCGGCGGACCAGCGAGCGGCTTCCCCGTAGCCACATCAAACTTTCCATGATGGCATGGACATAGCAGCTCTTTCTCATCACGGTCCCAAAATACCGGACACTTCAGATGCGTACATGCATTTTGATACGCCTTGTATTCCTTTTCCGCTACATATACGAACAGTGCACTGTCATGCTCTCCTGGATAATTAAATTCAATCGCATCTCCAGGCTTTATATCACTGAGATTCGCAATTTTTTGCGTGGGAAACGACTTGCTGGATGGAACGATCAGCTCTTTGGCAGCTAATGCTCCCCATGGCAGAGTAGATGCCGCGAAAAGGCCGGCTGCCCCTACCATTGTTTTCATAAAACTCCGGCGATCGAGATTGCGCTCATTGGAACGATTGATGTTGTGCGTATAGTTATCATCCTTCGAAGGAATGTGGCGGTTTTTCTCGTTCTCCATAAGGTATATCTCCCCTCTAGAATAGCTTCTGCTTGCCCTGCAGAATGCCAGGCAGGCTAATTTTCACATTCGTTTCGCCTTCCAGCACATCCGGATCGTGACTGGCCGTCCATTTGCCATTGGCCAAAGGAATCTGTGCCCGTTTTTCTTCCAGCTCTGCTTCTTCAATCCACTGCAAGGTGTTTGTCGGGCAAACCGAAGCGCACATCGGCGGGATTCCCTCTTTCGTACGGTCGTAGCATAGATCGCACTTGTACATGAGATTCTGCTCTTCATCAAATTTGGGAATCCCATAGGGGCATGCAATCGTGCAGTTTTGACAGCCGATGCATTTCTCTACCAAGGCTGACAATACGGCCCCATTATCTGCGATTTGAATCGCCTGAGCAGGACAGCTGCGTGCACAAGCAGGATTGACACAATGGAAGCACATGAGAGGGATCGTTTGTCTGTTGATAAACGGGTCCACATCCAGTACGTAGTTTCGGTTTCGGTTGTCGTGGCCGCCACACTGTGTACACGCCGCCAAGCAGCTTCGACAACCGATGCAATTGTCCATTTCGATGTATAAGACTTGTTTACCCATGGCGAACTCCTCCATGTTTTTGCTTGATGATTTGCGCGGCACACGCTTTAAACTCAGGCATTTTGCTGTAAGGGTCCAATGCCGGGTTGGTCAGCAGATTGATCGACTTCTCTTTTCCCCAGTGGTACGGAACAAACACCGTGTCCTCTCGAATGGCCTCGATCACTTTCACACGGTACTGTGCCTCGCCCCTCCTCGTTTTCAGCGTGACCAATTCATCGTGCTCAATGCCGTAACGAGCTGCTATTTTTGGGTGAACCTCTAGCAGAGGATCAGGATACATGTCGTTCAAAAACGGGATTCGTCTTGTCTGGTTCCCGGACAAATAGTGAAAAACAACTCGTCCCGTAGTTAGCCGCAAAGGATATTCCTCATCCGGCTCCTCCGCTGGCGGACGGTAAGGCAGCGCACAAATTTTGGCTTTGCCATCCGGGTAATAAAATTTTTTATCCAGGAATAAATGGGGCTGTCCCTCGTCACCCTCCTCGCGACACGGCCAGAAAACCCCATTGTTTTTTTCGATTTTCTCGTAGGTGACCCCGTAATAGTCAGCTACTCCGCCTTTGGAGACCTGACGTATTTCATTGAAAATATCCTGGGGAGACTGCAAGTGAGCAAAGTATTGTCCGCGCCCCATTCTCTTCGCGATTTCGATCTGAATCCACCAGTCAGGCTTGGATTCGGCAAACCATTCCTGCGCCTGCCGATGACGAATGATGCGACCCTCGAGATTCGTTGTCGTTCCATCGTCCTCTGCCCAAGTCGTAACGGGAAGAACGACATCGGCGTATTCTGCGGATTCAGACAGGTAAAAGTCGCAGCAAACCATAAAATCCAGACTCTTCAGCGACTCCCGGACATGATTAAGGTTTGGTGCACTAACAACCGGGTTGGAGCAGAGTAAGTATAAGCTGCGGATCGTTTTATCCTTCATCAGCTGGAACATCTCATAGGCCGAGACACCTTTTTGCGGCATCTCTTCCGCTGGCATCCCCCAGGCACATGCTATTTCACGCACATGTTCAGGATTGTCAATCTTGCGGTAGCCAGGCAGCTGATCGGCTTTTTGCCCGTGTTCCCGCCCCCCTTGACCGTTTCCTTGACCGGTAAGGGTTGCCACACCTGATTTGGGACGGCCAATCTTGCCTGTGACGAGCGACATGTTGGTATAGGCCGATACGTTGTCCGTCCCTTTCGCCTGCTGTTCCACCCCACGGCAAAACAGCACAATCGCTTCGGGTGCCCTCCCGAAAATATCGGCAGCTCGCACAATCTTCTCCACAGAAATTCCTGTTATGTCACTGACATACTCCGGTGTGAAGGTAGCAACCACTTCTTTTGTTTCTTCAAAACCATTCGTATGATTTCGAATAAAGTCTTCATCAATATGCCCATTCTTGATCAGGAGATGAACGATTCCGTTTGCTAGTGCCAAATCTGTACCGGGCCGCAGATCCAGGTGGACATCTGCACGACGTGCCAAAGGTGTTTCCCGTGGATCGGCTACGATCAGATAACCGCCTCGATTTTGCACTTCCCAAATACGAAACATGCTGGTTGGGTGACATTCAGCCGCGTTTGAACCGGCCAAAAACAAGCAGTCTGTTTGATGAATATCCGTCCAGGGAACGGTAGAGCCTCGGTCAATCCCCAAGCTTCGATTCAATCCTGCCGCAGCGGAGGACATGCAGAAGCGACCATTGTAGTCGATATAGCGGGTTTGCAAGGCGACCCGGGCAAATTTACCCGTGAGATAGCATTTTTCGTTGGTCATGGAAACGCCAGAGTAAACAGACAAGGTATCTTTGCCATAGTTGTGCTGCAATTCCTTGAACTTGGAAACGATCAAGTCAAGTGCTTCCTCCCATGACGCTTCCCGAAATCCTTCCGCTGTACCTTTTAATGATGCGTCTGTTCGAATCAAAGGCCGCTGTATCCGATCCGGATGGTTCACCTGCTGATAAGCTGTCACCCCTTTTGGGCACATCTTACCCAGATTGACAGGGAAATCGTACCGTGGCTCCACTCCGATAATCTTGTTCGTCGTTGTATCTACACGCAGGTTCATCCCGCATTGCATGCCACAGTAGCAGCAGTGCGTGCTCACCAATTTCTCGTTTGGATGAATCTTGTTTTCAATGTCTTTAAAAAATTTATCCTTTGGCATGTTGATTGGCCTCCCTGGCATTGATCTCGTGCGTAGGAACTCCTGTAAAGCGGAACATCCGGTATTTTCTGCGGCACGGCAAGCAGAGTTCAGCCAAGTGGAATCCTTCTTCCATTTGAAAAGCCATTTCGTTTTTACCCAATACATTGATTACATCTGCCGATTGTTCCGCAGAAACAAATTCATTGCTGCACACTTTGCACTTTTTCATTTCCTGCTCGCCGTAGTGTTCACGATAATTACGAGCAAACACACTCATAGGACGGAACGGTATGTGAGCCAGTTTTCCGAATGGCAGATAAATCAAGGTCACAATCACTGCGAATTGGTGAGTGACTGATATGACCGGGTGCCCAAAGCCCCCTAAGAACATGTTGCTTACAGTTAACATCAAGCCTGTTATGCTGATAAACAGTAGCAAGTACAAAGGCAAGAAGTCGTAGACAAAGGATTGTTCAGCCCGTGCCTGCATGTTTTTGTGTCTGCGATACAAAGCCATGACTGCTCCGCTGATGACCATAAAAGCAGTAATGTTCAGCGCATTGTAAAAGAGAAAGGCAACCCAGCCATCTGCTTTTACAGTCAAAACATCCAAACCCATGAATACAACCTGATAGAAGCCATTGTCCGTCATCGTGAAATACATCCAGCCAAACACTAACGGAAAGGTGACGAATGCGGCTAGGATACATCCCCATCCCAGTAAAATGTGCTGTGTCCAGCGGTACCATCCCCGATTCCAAATAAAGCGATAGATGGCCAGATGATCCACCGTTGTATTTGCCGTGCTTTTACGAAAGAGAAGTCGTAGCCCTTTTTTTAAAATCACATTCGTTGGCGGGCGATCTGCCCAGGCAGAGAATCGGTAGAGGAAACCTCCAATAAAGACAAGAGTTCCCACCATATAGCCGTAAAGCGCCAAGTCAATATGCGTGAAAAAACGTGTTCCCACGTAACTTAAGACGAACAAGCAAGCAATGATGATAAAAGCACGCTTCGCCACCTTGGAAGCAAATATATAGTTCATACAACACCCTCCCTGCTGCTGCTCATTTTTTTCCTTTCGTTCGAGACTATTGTAGCAATGGCTCGTAACCCGGGTTGTGATATACCTCACACCACTGCCACAATCATGACTATTTTCCCTTTCCAAACCATCGAATTCGGATGATATAATGAGTTACCTTTTATCCTTGTTATAAGGGAGGACCCACATGACCGGAAATGGCACTACGTTTGTGGAGCAGATTTCTTCCGATTTTGTGAATAGCCTTGAAACGTTTTCTGTTAGGAAGAGCTTTGCTCCCGGAGCCGTCCTGTTCTTGGATGGTGAAAGCGCCGATCAGCTATTTTTAATTTCGTCGGGCCAAATCAAGCTCACAAAAAACACAAACGATGGAAAAGAACTGACCCTGCAAGTATTTGGTGCAGGAGAGCTAGTCGGCGTCTCTGGACTCTTCGAACAGGAATTGATGTACACCTCGACAGGCACCATGTTGATGGAAGGTGAGATATGGATCATCCCGCGACAAGCGTTGGAAAAAATGCTCATCAAAAACGGACAATTTTGCGTAGACTTCCTGCGCTGGATGGGCTTGATGAACAGGCGGATGCAGTCCAAATTCCGTGATTTGCTACTCAATGGCAAAATCGGCGCCCTGTATTCAACGCTCATCCGCATGAGTAACACGTACGGCAAGCCACACCCCGACGGAATTCTCATCGACCTTTCCCTTACCAATCGTGATTTGGCGCAATTCATTGGCCTGACACGAGAAAGTGTTAACCGGATGCTGTCCGATCTGAAAAAACAGGACACCATCGATCTGCTCCCCCACGGGCATATTTTGATTAAGGACCTTGCCTATTTAAAAGAAGCGATTTATTGTGATGACTGTCCTCCTGATATTTGCCAAATGTGAGCGATCTCTTCATACTTTTCTACATGAAAAAAGTCCTGGACTTGTCCGTCCAAGACTTTTTTTCATTATTGATTCAAGCTTCTTTATCCATGTTTTTGCTCCGCAAGCTCGCTGAACATGCCAGCATAGTACTCGACGTCTCCTGCATCGTCCAGAATCGCGCTGATTGTTAACCATTGGAGATATTGATCTCCATTCTTTCGACGATTCCAGATTTCGCCTTGCCAATAGCCATTTTTCTTGATTGAATCCCACATCTTTTGATAGAAGTCCGCATCCTGCCTTCCCGATTTCAAAATGCTGGGAGTCTTGCCGATCACCTCATTCATCTCGTAACCGGTCACTTTCGTAAAAGCATGGTTCGCACTTTTAATGACGCCACGCGTATCTGTAATCAGTATCGCTTCACCCGTGTTTTCCATTATGGTGGCGGCGAGCTGCAACTTCTCTTGATAAAACATCCACATCACCAAGATCAAGCTTGCCAGTGCAAACTGAGACAACGCCATGAAACCGATCGCGTAATGACCCGTCAGATTAAACAGCATCGTTAATATCAACGGCGGGAAAAATCCTCCCAATCCACCCATGGCAGATACGATCCCGTTCACAATCCCCGCTTGTCGCGAGAAATACATCGGCACTAATTTGAACACGGCACCGTTACCGATTCCGACACATGTCGCCACCAGCAAGCAACCTACTGTATACATCACAATCGTTGGCGAAAACGATAAGACAATTCCAGACAAGGCGAGCCCGGCAAACACAATCATCAATGCCTTGAAAGGGTTCCACTTATCTCCGAGCCAGCCTCCCACTGGTCTCGCCAGTGTCGCCAAAAGAATGAACCCTGCTGTTCGCATCCCCGCATCTACTTTATCCAACTGGAAATGGCTCACTAAAAAATTCGGGAGATACACGGTGAAAGCGACGAAGCAGCCAAACGTAATAAAGTAGAACAAACTGATTAACCACAGCTTCTCGTTTTTGTAGACACTCTTTATTTGCTGACCAAGAGGAGTCACTACCTTTGGTTCATTTTTATCCCCCATCAAGAAGGTAAGCACAGCGAATCCCGCGAGCAATAACATGAACATCTGTACAGTCGTGGCCCATCCAAACGATTTGGCGAGAACTGGCGCAGCAAAAGTTGTGATCGCTGTACCAATATTCCCCATACCGTAGATTCCGTTTATAGAACCATGCTTCTCTTTCGGATAGTATTTCGGTAAAGAAGTGACACCAACGGAAAACACCGCTCCGCCTATCCCTAAAAACAGCCCGCCTATTAACAAATCGGTATAAGTGGTCGCCTGGCTAATATAAAAAACAGGAGCTAGCAGCAAGAGAAAGCTAATGCTAAATAATATTCTCGCGCCAAATCGGTTACTCCAATATCCAACAGGGATTCTGAGCAACGATCCAAGAAGCACCGGAATCGCTGTCACCCACGCCACTTCACTTGCACTCATGGGTACGGTTTCTTTAATAAAAGGCATGAGCGATGACAGAATGACCCATACCATGAAACCGACCGTAAGACTCAACGTCTGTAACGGCAACTGCCATTTTCGTACCATAACAACACCCCTCACTTGGGAATCATCTTCATTCACAATGATAAGAGGCAATGTTCGTTTTCGTTGTGATTTTAATCACAGCTCCTTCCAGTTAATCCGCTTATAATCAAAGCGAAATCTTGGATAGAAGGAGTGGATCATACATGTTTTGTTATCAATGTGAACAGACTCCATCCGGTGGTTGTAAGATCATCGGCGTTTGCGGAAAGAATGAAGAGCTTGCGAGTATTCAGGATACGATTATTTTTGCTTTAAAAGGAATTGCCGCTTATGCAACACATGCAAGGCAACTGGGGTATATCGATCCTGAAGTGGATGGAATTACTCAGGAAGCTCTCTATTTTACACTGACGAATGTGAATTTTAACTTGGATGAACATTTGCAGATGGCGATGAAAGTAGGAAGTGCCGCAATAAAAGTCATGGAGCTTTTGGATAGAGCCCATACGGATCATTTCGGAATCCCGCAGCCAATCACAGTCTCGCAAAATAAAATAGAAGGAAAATGCATCGTTGTAACGGGGCACAATCTGTTTGCTCTCGAAGAGCTGTTAAAACAGACAGAAGGCAAAGGAATCAATGTGTACACGCATTCCGAGATGCTGCCTGCGCATGGCTATCCAGAACTGAAAAAATATCCACATTTGAAGGGAAACATCGGGAAAGCATGGTACGATCAACGTCAATTGTTTGAGCAATTCCCAGGCGCCATACTGGCTACAACAAACTGTGTGATGCCCATTCGTGGCAGCTACGCCGATCGTTTCTTTTCGTATGATATAACTGGCTTGGAAAATGTAACGAAAATTGTAGATAACGACTTCTCGCCGCTCATTGAAAGAGCATTGTCTCTTCCTGAGGTTTCTATCGAATCGGAACTGACATTGACGACAGGATATCATCACAAAACGGTGCTCGGAATCGCCCCTGAAATTATTCAGGCTGTAAAAGAAGGAAAGATCAAACGCTTCTTCGTCATCGCTGGTTGCGACGCTCCTGGCAAGGGAGGCGAGTATTACCGTGAATTGGCTACATCCTTACCGCCAGAAACAGTCATTCTTACTACCTCCTGTGGAAAATTCCGTTTCAACGATGTAGATTTCGGCACCGTGCCAGGTACCGACATCCCAAGATATATCGATTTGGGACAGTGCAATAACTCGGTTTCTACCATTACGATTGCGGCTGCTTTAGCCGATGCCTTCGAATGTGAAGTGAACGAGCTGCCGGTAAGTATCGTCCTTTCCTGGTTTGAACAAAAAGCGGTAGCGATCTTGCTCGGTCTGTTTAGCCTGGGGATACAAGATATCCGAATCGGCCCGAAATTGCCTGAGTTCATTCAGCCCGGTGTTCTGCAAGTACTGCAAGACTTGTTCCATATTCAGTTGATTGGGGATGCCCAAGAGGATATGAAGCAAATGCTAGGAGTCACGCAATAGGCAAAATAGAAAAAACGGCTGTCAAAAGGTCAGGTCTAAGACCAGCCAATGACAGCCGTTTTTCATTCGCATCTCTTATGTTTGGTTCGCTCGTGATCTCGAAGCTGTTCAAGGCTTCTCATTTTCTTTCTTCAGGTTTTGAAAAACTGATCCATTTTCCTGTGTGTGCGTCGACAACTCCTTTGTCTCCGCTGAGGCGGTAAACAAGCCGCGGTTTTGGTTCCTCTACCTCGTTAAAGTCTTTATCCGGTAGCAGGTAGTAGAGTTCGAGCGATTTTTTCACGGCTTGCTCCGTTTTTTTCGCAAATGCCAAGTCTACTCTCTGCATGTTATTGTCGAGAATCACAGGATAGGGAAGCTCGTCATCCCCTATATGACTGCTGCCTGAGTACGGGTTGACAGATACTTCAAATCTTGCGTTCTCAATCAGAAGACCATTTTTCAACCATCCAAAATGCACTTTATAGTCCCGCCAATTCGTCTCCTTCCCCCTCAGACCTCCATCATACGGCTGTGGATCAAGCATATAAATATCTGCCAGCTGATCACGGAGCGTCGTTTGCAGGAGATGGATTGCGCCTGCCTCCGCTTGCTCACGGGTAAAAGCTCCGTCTTTCTGACTCCCCGCCTTTGGAGCTGAAGCAGGGGGTAATTCCTTCAAAATCTTGATCGGTTGCTTTGGTTTCGCCACCGCCCCTTTGCCATCGATCATCACGCCTGAGATCGCATCTACCATTTGCGGATCGGTTGGTAGGTAATCGTAGACCAACTTGTATTTCTCCTCATGATCTCCACTGGAAAAACTCTTATAATACATGGTTGGCTCCGTTTTTTGTTCCAACAGCTCGCGCGCTTCTTTTTCCGATATGATTTGGCTTGCGTCAGGCAACTCCCCCTCATACCATAATCGATTGAATCGCAGAATCTTTCCGTCTCCTCGCACGGTTACAGCGATCGAATTGTCCTTAAAAGGAATACCATTCTCAACTCTCTGAAATTTAAAAGAGTACGTTTCTGGATTGTTGCTCTTGTAATCGTCTTCTTCTAGCAATGTTAGCTTCGCTCGTTCCTCTGGAGGAATGACTTTTGTGAGAAACTGCATTACTCCCTCAAGAGCGATTTGCTGTCTATTCGTTGTAGCAGGGCTAGGGGCTTCGCTGTCGTTGCCATGATATTGATATCTCAACAGATTCCCTGAGACAGGATGAATGACATACATGATACTTGATTGATCTGATTTGTTCCAATTAAGGGACCATCCCGCATAGGGTATATAGTCTTCATACGGTTCGTAGTATTTTCCATGGCTATACTCATAACCTTCGGGGATAGTCACCCATTTCTTGGCGTATTCAATAGCTTCTTGTTCTGAAAGAATCTTTTCTGATTTTTGCTCAGCCGCCTGTACCAGTGTACTCCCAGTTGCGATATTGCCAAGTACAAGTAAGGATGAAAGCAAGAGAATCGATAATCGTTTCCAAATTCCTTTTCTACTATTTTGCTTCATACACATGTTCCTCCTCCATCTGTTCCCGATTGATTTCATCGGATCATTGTGGATTTGATCACACTAATGTTTTTCCATTCTTTGTTAACTCTATATCAATATACATAATTTGTAAAAGGAAAAGAAATAGATGAAACGAAAAAAGAGACGGTTTCCCGCCTCTTCTTCTATTACTACCATTCCGTTTCCGTTTTGTGTTCAATTACGTGTATGACTTTTGGTTCAACTTCTTTCATCATTTGTTTCAGTAAATCATCGCTGATCTTTACTTCATTTTTTCCATCTTGAAGTTGTCGTTCAGACTGTGTTTTTGCAATCACATCAATCACTTGTTGTTTCGAGACATTTTTCGTTGCTGCAATCTCGACAACATTTTTCCCTTTGGCAAGTTCTTCTTTTAACTCTGTCGGGCTCATTTTTAGTAAAGCAAACAGTTTTTCATCGTTTAAGAAGTAATCAGCAGTATGATCAGGTTTTCCATTTAATGAGAAATAACCTTCTACTCCAGTGTTAGATGGTTCAAAATCTACCGGAGAAAGACTAATTGTATTCCCCTGAACAAATACCTGGTAGCCCTCTCCTTCTGATCCCTTCTTGGTGTAATTCAAGATAAATGTTTTTTGATTGGGATTATCCATTTGCTCCATGGCAACCTCGTAATCTTTGATGTTGCCGTACAATTTATCAATAAGCTGATCTACCTTCGCCTTGATTTCCTTATCGGTTAAAGAAATGAGCGGCTTCTCCTTAGGCTCCCAATTCTCTTGCGTCAGGTCTTGAATCTCATCCGTAATACCGTTTGTATGAAGGGTAATCTTTTTGCCGGTTCCCCCTTTTTCCTGCAGAACGATGCTTAGTTGGACCTTTTTGGTTGAATCTTTGGGGTCTCCCAGGTAGCTTGCATCGATAATCTCAAACGATTTTGTTTCGGGAATTGCGCTGTACAGCTTCTCAAGTGTTGCTTTGCCAACCTCATCCAGCTTGACTTGTTCAGAAGTCATTGGTGCTCGAGTGAGCATGTCAATCACAACAGGGGCCGCAAATGCTGCAGTTGGAATCAAAATCGCAGCAGCAACTAATCCACCAATTAATCGTTTTTTCATGGTTATTTCGCTCCTTTTTCGTTGCAAATAGTGTGTATAGGATTGTTCGATACGTTTGGAGAGAGCCGCTGGGCACTCCATCGTTTCTGCCTCTTCGTGCAGATGTTCACGGATTTTGCGTTCAATAGTCATTGATCTTTTCCATCCTTTCCAGGGGGAGATTCCCTAAGCTTTTTCGAAGAGCCTGGAGGGCAGCATGATATCTGGACTTGACTGTTCCCAGCGGAATATCGAGCAAGTTCGCAATTTCCTCAAGAGTATAGTCGTGAAAAAAGCGGAAGATAATCACTGCCCGCTGTTTGTCGGTCAGTTTTCGTATGGACTGCGATATTATTTGGTTCGTCCCATCCAACGCAGTATGCTGATCCCAATAAGACTCTTCCTGAGAGAAGGCACGGATGCGATCAAAAATTCGGAATCTCCTCCAGCTCTTGACCCGAAATCGCTGCACTTGACGGATTACCAAGCCATGCAGCCAGAACTGGAAAGGACGGTCCGTATCGTAATTAGCTAGTGAAGTCCACATTTGCATATAGATCTCATTCATGACATCTTCCCGATCCTGCTGATGATCCACCAGAAAGGAGACGGTCCGATAGACGTCCTGAAAGGTGGCATCATACATCGTATGAAACGCCTGTTGATCACCCTCTTTCATTTTTATAAGTAATTGGTACATCTCTTCACTTTGCATTCAGAGGGCCCTCCTGAGTAAGCAGCTTACACACTATATTGCCTCTCTATCGGAAAAAGGTTCGGTTCTCTTCTTATTTTTTTTCAAACGGTTGATTGTATTAGGGTCTCTTGCTCGTCCCACACAGGGAGGTTCATGGCATATTTATGTCGAAATCTAAAAATTACAATAATCACCAGGTTAATGGAAGCGGCAAAGTCAGTTCGGAAAATTTCGAGTAGGAGCGTGTAAAATGAATATAAAAGAAAAGTTGCTATTCATAAAAGAAAATGGCTACCAAGCACCATCCGATACATTTCAATTCGTATTAGAAATGATAAATGAAATTGGTTCTTTGGATGCCCAATTACGTGATGACCTCATTTATACAACCTTATCACATTGGATTCCTGGTCAATCTCTAACCGCAAATGAACTGGAACAACTGATACCAATCATTCTCGATAATAACCATTTGCTTTTTAAGCTTGGTGAAACAAATACAGACTCCGTCTTTACCCGCTCTTTCTCCATGCTAGTCATACCTCTCCTCCTCATGAGGCATAGAGAATCACCCTTTCTCTCCAGAGAGAATATCCATGAGATAAAAGAGAAAGTATTTGACTGCGTACGAGGAGAGCGAGATTATCGCGGATATGATGAAGAAAAAGGCTGGGCTCATGCCATAGCCCATGCAGCGGATGCATTAGACGATTTAGCTCAATGTTCCGAGCTGGACAAAGATGACCTCATAACCATCCTCGATTTGGTTTACGAAAAGATGACCATAACCGATCGAATTTACTCCGATGGGGAAGATGAGAGAATGGTAACAGCCATCATTAGTATTTTGAATAGAAAAATTCTTAGCCACACTTATGTAGAACAATGGATTCAAAGTTTTGGTGATGCAAAGATGAGTTCAGAATTTCTTCCTGCCTTTAAACAAAAAAAGAATACGAAGAACTTTTTGAAGAGCTTGTACTTTCGGGTGAAATTTTACAAAGTAGATGCCGATCTCTGCCCAACCATCGAGCAGACATTATATAAAATAGAAAAAGTATACTATTCCTGATATCGTAATGAAACGAATACAAAAACAAAAAAGAAGCGGTTCTCCAGCCGCTTCTTCATCATTTCCTCATCTCATATACTAATCATTTAATCCCTTTCCATCGAGAATTTGCTGCACACATTTTTCAACCCTTGACTCACGAGTTTTGGATTGTTTAGGTGCTGAAAAATGAAGAATGTAGGCTCTTTGCCGTCCCGGCGTCAATGCTTCAAAAGCAGTTTTCAAGGCAGGGATTTCATTTAATTTATTTTGAAATTCTTCTGGGATGATATATTCTTCATGCTTTTTAAAGTCCACTTCCAAGCCGGCTTTTTCAACTTCAATGGCTTCCTGAATATAGGCCTTTATCATGGATTCCATTTCAACTATTTCTTCAATATTGGTGAACCGAATCTGACGCGCCGCCTGTACATTCTCCGTTTGTTGGATGAGAATCCCGTGTGGGTCCTTTAACAAGGCGCCTTTTTGAAACAGAAGCGCACAATATTCTTTAAATCCATGTATTAAAACGATATTTTTTTTCTCAAACGTGTAACAAGGATGCATCCACTTAAAATCTTCGGTCAGATCACAGTCAAGAACAATATTTCTCAGCTTCTCGTATTCAGCCTTCCACGTTTTCGCTTTACTTAAAAATTCATCAACTTTAGGATTCATTCTACTGGTTGTCATCAAAGAACACCCCTCTTCTACTTGGTGTCATGTCAATTTATAGTTTTGACATCATGGTATTTGTATTATTCTATCATCATGTATACAGGCTCCTTCTTTTCATGAATAAGCTCTATCAAAGTGAGGGTGATTGTTATGGATATCTATAAAAAGTGGGCTTGCCAAAAAATGATCGAATCGTCACAAAGCAATATATGGGAAGGACATTGGGCGTGTGCGGTTATCGCCTTGACTAATCTCTTGGAAGAAAAACTTGTACCTGCCAAGTTGGAAGATTTGATTCATAAAAATCTTGTCAAAATTGTAGAAGAACATGCAAACGAAGAGCAGTATCGGGAAAACAAAGAATACGAGGACTTTCCTGCTCAAATGATAAGACTGCTTGTCCAAAATAACCATGCATGCCATGCTCTTGGTCATGACGTGATTTACACGTTCTATTTGCTGAGTATGCTCTCCCGTTCCGATATTCCGGCAACTGTCGAATTGCTTGATGCCATGGGCAAAATTATTAGAAGCTTCGCAGCATCTGGTCCTGGTTATGTTACTGTGAATGGGGAGAATATCGTCATTGATCCTGACGGCATACCAAATACCAGTGTTAGATTACAGCTAACTCCGGAGCTTGTGCTTGACTTACTCCATAACTTTCAGAGACCATTGCAAATGGAGATGGGCGATATGCAGTTGGGCCATATCCTTACGCATGGTCACGCTATTGTAGAAATGAAGCAAGCTTACCGCCAATATGTAAACGACAACCTCGATTCGGCCTTTTGCACAAGAATCAACCTCTTGACCTATGCAAATTCACTTGAGAAAAATCAGGTTGAATTCGATACGGTGGTTACGGAAACCGAGTTGAATCCATTAGAACCTTCCTACTGGGAACAAGCATTAGCTGAAAGCAGGCATGGTCATTTTTATAAATACGCGAACAGTTACCTGAGACTTTGCCGATTGTCTGGCCGTGGTCCATCCGATTTTCGAGTCTTTCAACGCATTCTGTGACGAGCTACCACTATTAAAAAACACGCCCTTTTTCAGGAGGCCACTGAAGAACTTAACGATTTTTGTGATATTCATTCATTAGAGGGAAAAAATGCGACACCTGCTCCGTATTTTCGGGCAGGTGTCGCATTTTTTATGATGCAGTTTCCCTCTCTTCTTAGTCCGTCAATTTCAATATTCGCTTTAGGTTAACCGCGAATATCGCCATCGCGCCTTGTAATTCCATACCTAACAAGCCCGAGGATGTGGCTACATCATACCCGTGCCTATGCTTGAGTTCGCTATTCTTGGCTTCAATCTTGTAGCGTTCCTTCGCCTTTTCCTGGAAGTACTCACTTTCTTGAAACGCCATTTGTTCCGTGTGCTCTTCGGATTTTATCGTCACCGAGTACGTTTTGCTTTTGGCTCCGTCCTTGTAACACCCATCTTTAAACGGACACCGCTTGCATGTCTCCACATTGAAATAGTAGGTGTCGACTTGGTTCCTTCCTACGCCTTTCTTCCCTTGTCGTGCTTTGCGGATCGCCATATGCCCCGCTTTACACACGTACATGCCCGCGTCTTTATTAAACGTAAATTCATCCTCTTTCTTGCGTCCGCCTTGCGTAATCTGCGGGTTTAACTTCGCGATCAGCTCGATGTTATTTTCTTTGCTGTATGTAAGGTTGTCCTTCTCCGAATAAGCTGTATCTCCAATCACTGTCTTCACGTTCATGCCCGCTGCCTTGCTTTTCTCAATGAGTGCCTGAAGTTGCTTGCCGTCACTTTTTTCTCCCGTCGTGACCACAGCCGCTGTTATGATCCGTTCCTCGGTCAAGGCGAGATGTGTCTTGTATCCAAAAAACGAGGAATCCGCACTTTTGTGACCAACGCGCGCGTCCTGATCTTCCGAGATTCGCAATTGCTCTACGTCATCTTCGACGGTTTCTTGGAGCAGATTCAGCGGCTCCGTAATTTTAGGCAGTTGGGCGATTCCAAGCTGTGTCTGTGTGACTTCAATAAGCTGTTGGCAGTATGCGATCTCCGCTTCGAGAGTATCCACCGTATTTTTGGCGGGAAGCTTCGTTTTGAACGATTCGTCTACGGAGTAGATCGCTTTTCGTAGTTTGCGAGATCGATCCTGCAAGATTTCTCTCGGAGATTTCTGATTATAGCGAGCCTTTGTATGCGTGGCGTCCACAATGATGGCGGTGCTCTTGAGAATATCTTTCTCGACCGCCAGTTGAACCGTTTTTCCGATGAGCATGTCCAGTAGCTTTACGTCTTTCAGCCGAAGCTTACGGAACTTGGTCAAGGAACTCGGATCGATGACCGGCTCTTCCGGTGCCATATGAAGGAAGTATTTGAACGACATGTCGTACCTGGACCGCTCGACAATATCCACATCTGACAGCTCAAAGATAGCTTTGAGCAGTAGATATTTAAACATCCGCACGGGGTCGATGGCGTTCCGACCGTTATCCAGACAGTAGTTCGCTTTCAATTCGTCGTATATAAAAGAAAAGTCCACTAGTTCGTTGATCTGACGTAACATGTTATCTTTAGGAACAATCAGGTCATATAATGCCGTGTAGGGACTAAATGCAAATGAGATTTGTGGCTGGAACATGGGGTTCAACCCTTTCGCCGTAATGCTTTCATTATACAAAAAAAGGTACAGCCTCGTAAAAAACGGAGGTCTGTACCTTTTGTGCTCGAGGAGACTTTTTCAGTGCCCTCTTTTTCAGGCGTGTTTTTCTTTATTCTTATTTTCAGCATCAAGCTTACCCGCAATTTTCACTTAGAAAGCATATCATCCAAATACTTCATAACCTCTTCTCTCTTACCAGACACTTTTTCTGCACGCCTGCTATCTTTCTCTACCTTGTCCAGAGCTTGCTTTAAAATCTCTTGCTCTGCTGCTTGAGGAATCACAACGACACCATCGGCATCACCTACGACGATATCACCCGGATGGACCGTAGTTCCACCGCATGAGATCGGAACGTTAATCTCTCCCATGCCTGCTTTTCCGCTGGCGGCAACGGTCGTCCCTTTGCAAAACACCGGATAATTCAACTCTTTTATCCCCTGAATGTCACGAACCACTCCGTCGACAATGATGCCGCTAATCCCCATTGTCTGTGCCAAACCAACTACAAAATCACCAGCGATTGCCCGATACGTATCGCCTTTGGCGTCGATCACCAGAACATCTCCCGGCGTAGCCTCACGAATCGCCTGCAATACGACCTGGTTGTCACCTACAGGCATTTTCACCGTAAATGCTCTGCCTGCCACACGGTATTCCTCTTTTAATGGCTTGATCGCTGGATCCATATTGTTGAGACCTTGCATCGTGTCCGAAATGCACGTGGTTGGAACGTTTTCATATTGAGTGACAATGCTCATTGATATCTCTCCTTTAGTATTCAGTATCACATTATCTTAATAGTAACTCTTTTTGAAATAATTTAAATCATATTCCCTATTCCTTTTTTGAATACCTTGAACGGATGTGGTCATTTGCATATAACTAGCCCATGTTAAAATGAAAAAGAGACGGAAATTATCCGCCCCTTCATTCAAATCAATCCCAAGCAAACAAACCTTTGCTCTTTCCAGGGATCACCGTACTTCTACTTATGTAAACCATTAAGTGACACTTAAAAGGATCAACCGGTGTATCCAATTCGCAACCGCCGCTGTAGGAGACTCGCAGAGGCTGCCTGTGCTTTTACTACATTGCTAACAGCCTGATAATACAGTTCATCATCTTCTACTGTTGTTTCTGGTATCGGAGGTTCCTCGTTTGTACTACTAGGTACCTCCCATTTATCCTTGTTCTCCTACCTAACTGTACCTTCCGATATACCTAAATGATCGGCTATGTCCTTCAGCTTAATTTCATCACTGGACTGTTCTCATATCTCCAACGCCGATTCGGGTCTCTCGTTCTCGCCACTACATGATCACCACCTCCATTGTTTCAGTTGTTTTGCAATAGAAAAAAGCATCACTAGGGTGCTATGCACTTTTTCTATCTTCCATTTTTTTAGAGCTTGGCCAGATACCTGTCTGATGTAATATATTCGAAATTATACCCGCTAACAGAGTATTGGATAGAGATACTGCCAAAGCGAAAAGCGAAAGGGCGTCACCATATTTACTTGGAATAGCTGGTTCTTGCATCCCAAGAAAAATACTAACAATTATCCCTATAATCAAAACAATAACGATCAACAAATCAAGAAAGTTTGTTCGATGCAGCTTCTTTTGTAACCATATTTCTTCTGATTCTAGGATTATCGATTTAGAAGAAAACAGAACAGTAATAATCGAAGTGAAAAGAGAAATACTTCCAAATACAATTGATAATTTAAATGTTTCATCTATTAGCTTAAAAACACCCAAAGTTATAAAAACAAAAAACGTACCTATTTGGATAAGCTTTATTACTGTTTTCACGGTTCAATAATAAACTCTTCGTTAATCTTTGAATGAATAAAAGCAATAAAATGAAGCAGTTCAATAATTTCTTCTTTATATAGTACTCCCGTTTCTCCTCTTTCCATACTAATTGCGTGAGAAAAAGCTATCCGAGGTGTTGCTGTTTCATCATTCTTATGAATAAACGTTGTTCCGTATAAAATATTACTATTTAAATCCATAATATACTTGACTGCTTCATCAGTTGTTTCTTCAGGTATTTTGATAATTGATGGGACAGTAATAAGTATCACCTTAAGTTTTTCATGAACGAAAAGATATACTCTGAATGCCTTAGAATCATTTAACTTAACCAGTAATGAAAACCCTGCTTTCTCCTCGAGTACTTTAAAATCGTTTAATTCCATCTCTAATAATACTTGCTCTAATTGTTTGTACAAATTCATTATTAATCCCTCACATATGAGTAAAGTTCATCGTCTACTATATACGAAATGTAGTAACTCCTTCTATACTATCTAACTCTCCGTCTGATACACCGTAGTGTCTAACTCCGATAATTTGATTTTTAAAATGTTCTTTTAAAAAAGTCCTAGTTAAACTAACAACATCACAATATAGTTCCTGATCTAATTGCTCTGGAAACATAAAAAGCATTTTTTGGGGCGTAACGTCTAATACAAATTGCTTGTTATTATGTATAGCTATCGCATTTTCATAATTAGAATTACGATAGTTAAGGCCAAAGTGTTTTTCGCTCTGTTTTATTAATTCATTGTAGTCAAAGTCCCTATCAAAAATAAGAGCAAAAGATTTTGAATCATTCATCATTTTTGCTCCCTCCAAAAATTATGCCATGTATTTTATTCGTGAATGAGTTGTCATATTTTTTTTCCAAAGTAATGATATTTTGATCAAATGTCGCAAACTTAAATATTTCTTGATGTGTGACACTGGCTTTATTCCAATTCACATGTATGCGAGTTAAATCATTCACAATCCAAATCTGATCTTCTTCATAGATATAACAATTTATTACTTCGACTCTTTTCTCAAAAGTATAGTATTCTTTCCCCCAAGCAACTAATGCTTGATTCTCTCTGTTTTCCAAAATGGCGATTTGTAACTTCTTATGTTCAATTGACTTCATATTGTTCTTATATTTCAAGAAATGTTCCATAATACTCCACCGATCTAATTGAACTTACTCGTATCATACAACATTTTCCTAAAGTTTCCTATTGCATTCTTTTCATTAATGTAAGTTTTGATTTTTATGTTCCATCATTATCTCTATACGTAACAAATCACAAAAAGATAACAATTTTTATGATTTTTTAAAATTCGTATGGGCTATTGTAGCGGTAATGAAACCAAAAAGTTCTATCACATAAAAAGAACTTCCGTATGACAAAAATAGAATTTCAACTGATCCACATGGCAATAAAAATAGATATCAGCAAGCATTGTTACTGCACTGAAAATTCCTCGTAAAAACTTTGCACTAACGTAAAAATCATAAGAAATATATTGGCAAGAAGTATGGAAAAGACATCCAATTGTACAGCGTCAATCGTAAACCACGTTTCGTTCACACTTAAAACTAACCCCATCACAACCTCCAATCATCCCAATTACTTGCAATTCATTTATACTAATCCAATTTTTACATTCGATAAAAAGTATTATCTACCACATAACAAATTAAAATAGCCTATCCCACAAGGAAAAGGCTATTTGAAAAGCGCTCTGATATTTTTCTTTGCGCCCGAGTGACAAGTGTTTGTATGTGCTTTTGATGATCTTTAGTAGGCGAGCTGTCTCCGCTAATGAAAAGCACTCCCCATATGTTAGTACATAGCACCCCCATTCGCACTTTGTAAGATTGAATATAGCATCTTCCAATTGAAACCTCTGCCACTCTATCAGATTACACGAGCTACCTGGCTGTACTCCGAGAGACGAATACTTGCTTGTATGTATACCGGCATCAATTTTTCACATTCATACTCAGCGCTCCGATCAATTCCCCGTTTGTTCTCTGGCATGCGCCCTGACCCCACTCACTCAATAACAAATTCAGTACTGCTGATCATTTCGCCGATGAGTTGTCGCTCCTTTTTTTTGCATCACCATTGCTGATGATTTTTTTGTCTATTTTTCATCAAAGCTTCTTCAAACCGAACCACTCGATTCTGAATCCTTAGTGTCCTTCATTTGACTTTGTGTGCGTGCCAGTGCTTTCATAGTCCCTTTGTCTTTAGTAAATCGTGCACTATACCCCCTCCCCAATGCGTCTGTTTACGTGCTTTACTAATTGTATTCAAGGAACTGCCGTCTTCATGTGTCACCCATCAACCGTTTAATTTGATTGATCGTCATTACTTTAGTCGGTCTTGCAGGTTCTGGTTTCTGGCACGTAGTACGTGTTAATCTGGCGCCCTCCCGTATCTCAGTATCCGGGTTGAATTAAAAAATCTTGCATAGATGGTGAGCATAAAGAACTTGTTTCGGAAGAAGATTTCGAAGAAGTTGCTATTTTTATAAAGAAACGCTTGATATACCGCGAGAAGACCAATGTCTACTTTCCGTTTACTGGCATTCTAAAATGCGCACGCTACGGAAGTCCCCTCCAGGTTGAGAAAATAAATAAGCAAAAGCTTCGAAATTACCGCTTTTACTGATGCTGGCCTTATCTTGAATTTGAACACAAGAAAGCAATAATGCAAAATAATTTCATTAAAACGAATGAAGAGGCGGAAATAATCCGCCCCTTCATTCAAATCAATCCCAAGCAAACCTCTGCTCTTTCCAAGGATCACCATACATATTATACCCGTTCTTCTCCCAAAACCCTTGCTTGTCTTTCTCCATAAACTCAATCCCACGCACCCACTTGGCGCTCTTCCAGAAGTAGAGATGCGGAATGACAAAGCGCAGCGGCCATCCGTGCTCAGGCGTCAAGTCTTCACCGTTATGCTTGGTAGCAAACAGATTCCCAGCTTTCATGAAGTCGACCAGCGGAATGTTCACAGTCCATCCGTGCTCTGCGTGCAGCATGACGTACTTCGCTTCCGGCTTCACCTTTACCAGCTTCAGTACTTCTTCTACGGGAATGCCTTCCCATTCATTGTCCAGCTTGCTCCAGCCTGTGACGCAGTGAATATCGTTGGTCGTGCCGCCTTTTGGCATAGCCATCATTTGCTCATAGGTCAGTGTTACTTCCTCTTCGACTAGACCGAAAAGGCGAAAGCTCCACTCCGTAGACAGGTCTGTATATTCAGGAACATCCCCGTAGTGCAAGACAGGAAAACCTGTCGTCTGCTTTTGATTAGGCGGGATACGATCTCGCTTGGTGTCTGACGATGGATTGAAAAACATGCGTCCACTCCCTCGATTGTCAGTCTCTTATTTTCCAACCCGCAAAAGGGCGTGATCTACCTTGATGCACATGTCCTGCACAACCTCGATGCCTTGATCTGCAACCAACTTGGCAGCTTCTTCGTTGGCAATACCTTGTTGCATCCAGAATACCTTTGGCTTGTTCTGCATTTTCAATGCTTCCTCTGCAACAGGCATCATATCTTCGCTGCGGCGGAACACATTGACGATATCCACTTGCTGGTCGATCTCAGACAGGCTGGCAAGCGCTTTTTCACCCAAAACCGTTTCACCTGCGATGACAGGATTGACCGGGATGATGGTGTACCCCGCATGCTGCATGGCTTGCGCGACCATATAGCTGGTGCGATCCGGCTTGTTGGACAGACCTACTACTGCGATTGTTTTTGCATCCTCCAGCAGTTGACGACGTGCTTCGTTAGTTGGATTTTGTGCCATATGAAAACACTCCTTTTATAATAAGTGTTGAATTACCTATGATAATTAGGATTCACTGCGACTGGAAACGAATTCAACGATGGTCCGCGTCATCGCACCGGTACCACCTGCTGGCTGCATGTCGCCTGCGCTTGCTGTGTAAGCCGTACCCGCGATATCCAGATGCACCCATGGTGTCTCGCCAACGAATTCCTGCAGGAAAACACCGCCGATGATGCCATGACCATAACGTCCACCCGAGTTTTTCAGATCAGCAAAGCGGCTCTTGTTCAGGCTGCGATACTCATCGAAGGTCGGGAGCTGCCACAAGCGCTCACCCGCTACGTCTGCTGCTTTCATCAGCTCATCCATCAGTGCTTTGTCATTGGTCATGGCGCCAGAGCAGAAATGACCGAGCGCAACCACGATACCTCCTGTCAAGGTAGCGGCATCTACCAGGCAGGACACTCCTTGCTTTTTTGCATAGGTGATGCAATCAGCCAGCACGAGGCGACCTTCTGCGTCTGTCGTAATAATCTCCACCGTTTTGCCACTCATGGTCGTGATGACATCGCCTGGACGGAATGCCGTTCCGGATGGCATGTTTTCCACAGTACCGACAACCGCGAGTACGTTTACTTTCGGTTTAATTTGGCCCAGTGCCTCGAGCGCCCCGATCATCGTAGCCGCTCCACCCATATCCGACTTCATGTCTTCCATACCTGCTACCGGCTTAATGGAGATACCACCTGTATCGAATGTCACGCCTTTGCCTACCAAGCCAATGACGTCATCCCACGTGTCTCTTCCTTGATATTTGACGGCTACGACATAAGGCTCAAGCTCGCTGCCCTGAGCCACAGAGAGGACGCCGCCCATTCCCAGCTCTTCCAGCTTCGCTTTTTCGAGGACTTCCACAGTCATCCCGTAGCGCTCTGCTACCGCTACCATCGCATCCTTCAAAGCACGCGGAGTCAAGTAGTTGGCTGGTTCATTGACGAGTGTACGCGCCAGGTTTGTCCCGGATACAAGAGCCGATCCGCGCGCAACACCTGCCTGTACCAACGCGGCATCGCCATCTGCTGACAAAATCCGCACAGCTGCCACCGGGTCCGACTCACGCTTTGGCTTTTGTCGGTAGCCCTCGTAGTTGTATTCAGCAAGGCCAAATGCTTCCGTCACTGCCTGTGCCAGACGATCTGCACTCAAATGCTCGGTGGTTGGCAAATCGATTACGACCGTTTTGCCGTTGCCTTTTCCCACCACTGTTTTGGCTGCACGTCCCCATGCATTCCGGGCTGCGACGAAATCAAATTTGCCTGGATCACCCATCCCAACGATCATCAATTTTTTCGCGGCTACTTGATTCATTCCGTGTACAACCGTAATTTCTTTAGCCTCGCCTGTGAGTTCCTTGTCCTGCTGCAAGCCACTCAGGGTGCCTCCAAAAGCTTCGTCCAGCTCCGGATAAACTTGAGAAATCTCCTCGCCCTTCCATAGTGGGATAATCAGCTCATCACACGCGATATTCACGAGCTGCAAGCGTTTTTCTACTGCTACTTTCATATACTCTTCCCTCTTTCTCTGTGGTAGGATACAATATGGGCACATTTGTTTAGTGCGATGTGTCGACATATAAGCGCAAGGATGGAAACGTCATGGCTTTTGCCTCTGTGTACGAAACGACATCCGTCTCTGGCAATACTTTCTCGCATTCATCTATGTAACGAAGAACTCTTGTTACGTCTAGCCCCCAATGAACGGGCTGGTAACGGGTTAAATACTTTCGTGCATTGCCTAACATCCAGCGAGCACCTTTTATATTGCCGTATTCTTGGTGATAAAGTCCAACTGACAATTGCAGCAATCCTTGCAAAAACTTGTCTGACTTATCTTCCATCCAGATGTCTTCCAACAGATCGTGGCATTCGTAGTATTCTCCATCATTGAACTTTTCAATGAACTGTAAATACTGCTCGGGATACCCCATGGATGCATGCCTCCGTTTCGAACCTTCCGTCTTCATGGTAACACAGATTGGCAGTGACTTTACATCCAAACAAAAACTTCACGGATTAAGACAACGCCCTTCTGTTACAATAATCCTAGAGATAAGCGCACAGTAGAAAGGAATGGATTTTCCGTGGCGGATTTTTTTGACAACTTTCCTTTATGGGCTGCACTTCTTGCCATAGGGATTGCCCAATTTATCAAAATACCCCTCCATTTTTTCGCAACGAAAACGTGGCAATGGTCACTGCTCATGAGCACGGGCGGTATGCCTAGCTCCCACTCCTCTGCCGTGACGGCGCTGTCTACAGCCGTGGGACTGCGCGAAGGCTTCGGCAGCAATATGTTCGCTATTTCCGCCATTCTCGGTGTGATCGTGATGTTTGATGCCGCAGGTGTTCGCCGCCATGCCGGTATGCAAGCCGTCGTCTTAAATAAGCTGGTAGATGAATTCAACCATCTGTTAGAAGGAATGAAATCGTTAAAAGTACGCCCTAACCAGGAAAAAGCGAAAAAACTGAAAGAGCTTCTCGGTCATCAACCTATCGAAGTATTGATCGGTGGTTGGCTAGGAGTTATGGTCGCGCTATTGGTACATCCGTTGTTTTAAGATGCTTCCTCAGGGGGGACTCGCATGCGTATCGTTTCCATTTGTCCCAGCAATACGGAAATCCTGTATTACTTAGGCCTGCATGAGCATGTCGTCGGATTGGATGATCACTCTGACTGGCCGCAGGAATGGCAGCATCTCCCCAGGGTCGGACCCGATTTGACCATCGATATGGACCTGGTCGCTGCCCTCCAACCGGATCTGGTCGTAGCATCACTCTCTGTTCCTGGCATGGAGAAAAATATTGAGGCTCTGCGCGATCGCAGTATCCCTCATATCGTTCTGAACCCTTCCCGGATTGGGGAAATCGCCCAGGATATCCGACTCGTAGGCGAGGCGACAGGTACAACGAGGCAAGCCGAGCAGCTTGCGGTCCACTTTGACGAAACCATCGAAAGCATTCGACAAAAGGCCGCGAAGTACGATCGCCGCCCGAAGCTGTACTGGGAATGGTGGCCGAATCCCATCTATACGCCCGGCCAGGAAAACTGGTTGACAGATGTCAGTGAAATCGCGGGTGCCACCAACATTTTCGCAGACTATCCTGTCGCCAACGTCAAGGCTACGCGGGAAATGGTCATGGAGCGCAATCCCGATCATATTTGCGTCGTCTGGTGCGGGATTGAGCTGAAACGAATCAAGTCGGACATGATAACGAACCGCCCTGAGTGGACGAACATGACCGCGATTCGAAGCAATCAGGTCCACTTGTTGGAAGAAGGCCTGTATTGCCGACCTTCTCCTCGCATTCTCGAAGGACTGGAGAAGCTGGTTGATTTGATTCATACATAATGTAAATACAAAAAACGTTCAAAGCCTATGCCTTGAACGTTTTTTCCTTGTTTCTTCCATGCCACCGCTGTGGCATCTATTGGTTTTAGGTCATATACTATTCAGTTTGCTGTCGTCCACTGACGGGTTCCGCCATGGCCGCGATTCCTTTTTCATTCAAGCTATTCAAAAAAGCTTCTGTTACTTTGCCTTCGCCTTTTTTTACGATATACACGTCTACCGATTTTTTCCCCCATTGCGAGAATACGTCCTGCTTGGTCTCGAAATAAAGGTCAATCTTATGGCCGCGAATCGCTCCACCCTTGTCAGCTACCACGCCATATCCATATCCGGGAATGTAAAGAATCGTCCCCAGTGGGAAAACACGCAAGTCAGCGGCAATGGTGGAATAGTCGTCTCTACGAACCTTTACACCCGAATAGGTAATTCCATAGGACGGGTGAGATGGATTTTTGCCCGTCGACTCGTATCCGGCATAGTAGCCAGTTGCTACCACACGTACTTTTGGATATTGATCATGGAATACATCGGCTTTATCAATCACTTGAGTAAGGGAGCTGGCTGATACCGTCCGTTTTTTGACGACATGCTGTCCCTCTTTCGTTTCCCTGATTCCAAAAGTGGATGATGCACTGCGCTCTTCCACCACATTATAGCTGTATCCATCGCTTGCGAAGGCCGTCAAGACCAGAATGAACAGCGCGACGATACTTACGAACTGCTTCCTATTCATTTCTTGGAAAACCTCCTCTCGTTTCTAGTCATGTCCCGATGAGGAGGAAAGTATACACAAATTTTGGTTGATTACAGGAATATTCAGTAAGTTGCGCCCATTGCCAATCAAATACCAAAAGAAAAACAAGCCCGAAACGAAGGCTTGTTTGTGCTTGTTTTAAAACATCCGATATCCTTTTTTGCGAAGCGTTTGAATGGTCCAGCCACTCGCCACTGTACCTGCCATACCGCAGCCCAGAATGAGCGCATCCCAAATGCCTGGTACGATTTGTTGATAGACAAGCGCCCCTACAACTACACCAACGCCGATCACAACAGGAAACCATGTCGTTTTCAAAATCATGTTTAAAATAAACCCAATGCCAAACCCTAGCACGGAGAACAGAACAATGGATACCATAAATTGCATCAAGTTCATCGACGAAAAAGACCTCCTGCCACCTTCTCCACCTTTTGCCACGATATCGGCAAATACAGGAAAGACGGGCTATTTTCGGTATTAAGTGTAGCAAAAAGGCGAGGGATCGGTCAATACGGGAAGCCTGCTGTGTGTGTTGCAAGCCTCACAGAAAAAACCGCCGATGCATTCGCTTCGACGGTTCTCTATGCTACACTCATTCATTATTGATGGGAAGAAACAGGGTCCTTCTGAGCTTCCTGTGTACCGGCTCCATCACAGTTAGGGCAATTTTCCGAGCCCCCCAGGAGCAGTTGAAAATACCCTTGGCCGTTACAGTACGGGCACTGTTCTTGTTTTTGTCTCATGTTGAGCTCCCCTTTCGGTATACATGCGCGAGAACTAATTGCATGTATTTTCAGATTATTTTGATGTATCTAACTATATCAGAATCCTCCCTCGGTTCACAATGCAGTTCATGCAGGAAAATGAATAAAAAAACCGCAATGTAAGCGGAAACATCGCGGTTTATCTATCTTATTCGCAGGATTACTTAAAGATTTTATAAGATGTGTATTGAAAAACGGGATCGATAGCAAACGATTGCCCTGTCATTCCTTGCTCTCGCTTGATATAGTCCGGCAATATTATTTTCAAATAGGTAGAAGAAAGCGGGTCATGAAGCAGCTCTTGAATCGACATGAATCTCGCCTCGGCGATCTCCCCTTCCTGCGGGCGAGGCTCTCCACCTGCATAATCCATCCAAAAAACAACCATATTGTCGCTAATCGATTCCCGGATGACTCCTGATCGAATGCCCGCTACTTGACGAACGACCGCCTCGACACCCGTTTCTTCCAGCACCTCACGCACTGCCGCTTCATCTACGGTCTCGCCTTCCTGCACGAATCCCGCAGGAAACGACCATTGACCCTTCAGTCCACTGTACGTTTTTTTGACGACCAACGCTTCTTCCCCGCGAATGACGATCCCGCAGGCTCCTAGCCAAACCTTCCCCTCGCGCATCCTACTCGCTCCTCCCTTGTATGAAACGAAACCCCCGGCTCTTCTTCGCCGGGGGTACTCTCTCAATCATCCTCGTCATCCAGGAGCCCATTATCGATCATGTAGCGCAGATTTTCCCGATCCCTTTCGCGGCCCTTTTCCTTGAGCCGATCGATGGCAGGCAGGATGAGAATATCTACTTCACGCTGTACATGCCATGCCAAATCGTGTCGCCCCTGTTCCTCCAGAAAGGCGCCCACTTCCATCATGGCGTTGTACCGGTCCATCTCTTCGCGGACCATAAGCCCTCTGACTTGAATGCTCGCATGACGCATCGTTTTACAGCTTTACTTTCTTCAAGGCGAGTCCAACCCCGCCGATTTTATACAAATAGCGGAGGTCGCTCGCTTTTTTCATCATGGCTGCTGTGCTGCCGAACAGCTTTTTCGAACCAACTTGCCCGATTCCCTCGCCTTTGCCTAGTGAAGCCAGTGTTCCTTGCAGGTGCGGTGTGAATTTTTGCGGGAGATCGCCACGGACCAATGCCGCCAGGTTATCACCTAAAGTCTCGCCTTCCTGCACAGCGATTTGCGCCGTTGGCGGGTAAGGACGTCCTTCCTCGTTAAAGATCAAGGCACAATCTCCTACGACAAAAACATTCTCATGACCAGGCGCACGCAAATATTCGTCTACCTTGACGCGACCGCGCATGACTTCGAAGCCAGCTTTTTCCACGATGCTGTTGCCGCGCACACCTGCTGCCCAGACGACCGTCTTCGATTTGATTTCTTCTCCCGTAGCCAGCAGCACGCCATCCGGGGTACACTGCTTGATTGGTGTTCCAATTTTGAACTCGATGCCTTTTCTCTCCAATACATCCATTGCGTATTGGATTAGCTCTGGATCAAAACCTGGCAAGGCAGTTGGTGCTGCCTCAATGCAGTAGACTTTTACCAGTTCTGGATCGACATCAAATTCTCGGCACAGTTCCGGCAGACGATCGCCAAGCTCTCCGCAAAACTCGATGCCAGTAAAGCCAGCTCCACCCACAACAAACGTGAGGTAGTCCGTACGATCCGGCTCATTTTTATATTTGGAAAACATGTACTCAATGTGCTCGCGAATATGGCGAACCGCGTTGATGCTGCGAATGCTGAACGCATGCTCCTTGAGTCCTTCGATGCCAAACGTCTCAGGCTCGCTGCCCAATCCGATGACGAGGTAGTCATAAGGCAGCACATCGCCATTGTCGAGCGTGACCGTCTGCTCCTCTGGCTGAATCGCTTGCACCGTTCCTTTGACAAAATTCACTTTGTCCTTGTTCAAAATGCCGTCCAGGCTGACGCGGGCGTGATCCGCTGGAGCCGTACCTGCCGCTGGCTCATGCAACCAAGTCGTGATGTAGTGATAGTTGTGCTTGTTGACCAAGGTGATATCTGCTTCATTGTAGTTGAGCTTTTTCTGGAGCTGCAACGTAGTGAGCAAACCACCATATCCGGCGCCGAGAATCAGGATTTTGGGTGTACCCATCATTATCCCTTCCATTCATGTATAATGTCATTGTTTTTGGTAACAAAAGGAAGATTGTGCGATTTTTCACGTGGTCTGGTACGTATTAAGATGCCCCAATCCACTAACTGTGTAGTATCGGAATTATTGCCCTATGATGCCATCCGAACCACTCTGTGAAAAAATGCACAAAGTCTTACAAAGAAAAATGTGACAATTTCTTTACAGTCATCCTCATCTTATCGGCTACCGATTGGATTTGCAAGGTTTTTTTGCCTATCATCTTTCGAATTTTCTCTCCAGTTTTTCCACTTGTATGGGTTATAATGGTTGAGGAGTTCGCTTACGATTAATTCGGAGGTGCTTTGGATTGAATTTTCTGCAAAAGGACGAGCAAATCTACGACATTACGATCATTGGTGGCGGCCCTGCCGGGTTATTTACCGCTTTTTATGGCGGGATGAGGCAGGCCAGTGTAAAAATCATTGAGAGCATGCCCCAGCTAGGCGGGCAATTGTCTGCTCTTTATCCGGAGAAGTACATATATGATGTAGCCGGATTTCCAAAGGTTTTGGCACAGGATTTGATCAATAATCTGAAGGATCAGATTTCTCAGTTTCAACAGACGGTATGTCTGGAAGAGAAAGTGGAAAACGTCGTAAAAAAAGCAGACGATGTGTTTGAAATCACAACGGACAAAGGTACTCATTTCTCCAAAGCGGTTATCATTACGGCTGGAGTAGGAGCATTTGAACCTCGCAGGCTGGAACACCCAGATGCCGTCAAATTTGAAAAATCCAATCTGCACTATTTTGTTACCGATCTGAACTCCTTCAAGGGACAGCGTGTAGCCGTTATTGGCGGCGGTGATTCCGCTCTGGACTGGTCCCTCATGCTAGAACCAATCGCAAAAGAAGTACACCTCATCCATCGCAGAGACAAATTCCGCGCCCATGAGCACAGCGTAGAAATGCTCATGTCCTCCAAGGTAAACGTCACGACACCTTATGAAATTGCAGCCTTACAAGGCGAAGAACGTATCGAAAAACTCACGCTGACAAATTGCACGACAAAAGAAGAAGTGGATCTGCAAGTCGATGCAGTCATTGTCAACTTCGGCTTCATCTCCTCCCTCGGTCCCATCAAGAACTGGGGTCTGGAGCTGGAAAAAGGCTCGATCGTGGTCAATACCCGCATGGAATCAAACATTCCTGGCATTTTCGCAGCAGGCGATATCGCTACCTACCCTGGTAAGGTCAAGCTGATTGCTGTCGGTTTCGGTGAAGCTCCTACCGCTGTAAACAATGCGGTTGCTTACTTTAATCCGGATGCCAAATTGCAGCCTGGTCACTCTTCAAGTATGGACAACTTCAAATCGTAAAAATGCTTCGGCCCTGTTGCTGCCTTCTACGGCGGCGGCAGGGATTTTTTGTCCCGTTGCATAAGCGCTTTTGATCGCGCACACAGTAGAAAGGACGAGGAGGCGATACGCTTTGGTTCATCTCTGTCCCGTTTGCAATGGCTTCACGGCTCTCCAACAAGCTTGTACAGATTGCGGTCAACCCCTGCAGGATGCCGGCCGTCTCTCGGACTTTTTCGGGGACTACAGCCCGTACCGGGAGATTGACGACGCCAAGATGGACAATGGCTACCTGGACCGTCTACGCCACCAATGCATCCATACCGGCTGGTGCCCCTCCTGCCAAACGGAACAGGCGGTCATCCTGGATGAATGGACACCCGCTATGCTTGTAACAGATATGAAAAAGGACGCGTACCACTAATTCGGTCACGTCCTTTTTTGTGCGAAGCATTACTTTTTCTTCATCGCCAGCTTTTCTGCCATACGTGTATTATTTGCTTTCATTTGTTCGAGCATTTGCTGGAGTGATTCTTTTATCTTGCTAGCATCACCAGATTCAATCGCTGCGTCAAAGGCTTCGTGTGTTTTTTTCATTTGCTCGATCCGGGCTTTTCTGGACTCACGCTCTTCCTTTGGCCCCATATTTTTCTCTTTCCATTCCTTGAACTGCTGCTCCATCTGCTCATTCGTAATTTCGCCCTTTTTCACTTGCTCATTCAGCTTGTTGATCAGCTGCTTCCGCTCTTCGCGCTTTGCCTTCCATTTCGGATCGTCGCTCAGCGCCTCGAACTCACTCATTAAACGATCACGCTCTTTAAACACCGCATGCCATTGTTCTATGCTATTCGGTGAATATTTTTCCGCTAGCAAGAGCATGTACATTTTTTGATGAGCGCCTCGATTCGAGCCGTGACGCAGCTTGACGTGCGTTTCTCCATGCTCACCGTGGTTATGAGTCGGTTTGATTCCCTGAGCAACTGCATCAGACACATCTTGCGCCATCGCGACACCTGGAATGGCTAGTCCCATTATTAACGCAGCTGTCATCATTCCTTGCTTCCACATCTTCATGCTACTCACTCCTTTTGGTAGATAACGTTTATGCTGACTCAGTCAAAAAGGTCGCAACTCTTCCTTATCCAGCCCCAATAGCTTGACCAGCCCCATTTGCTCCAGGTCACTTTTCGTTTTTTCAGTACCATACTGATAAATGAGCTGATAGATAGATCGCAGGTTGTCATCGTATTCATCATTGTCCCGATCCGGCATGTCTGACCATAGCGTATGCCCATGCATCCACATCATGAAATCGCCATGGACACAGTTATTGAACAAATCGCGCATCATGCCAACTTCTACGTCGGTTGCTTCGATTTCAAAATCATAGGTGGCGGAGCCTTTTTCGTCGCGAATTTCTGCCACAGTCGTTCCCGCTTGTAAGGTCACGTAGTAATGTTTCTTATCCAGTGTCACTCATCTCCTTTTCGTAAAAAGCATCCCCGACTTGAAAACTTTTCCTCCTTACCATGTGCAAAAATCGCCAAAAACATGTATCGCGAAGGCTATAACGAACAAAAAAGCCCTCCGTCATCCAGAGGACTCTTCCTGCTCTTTTGTTCAACGGTCGATTACGAACGATCTTCTTTTCGTAAATTATGCCCCGTATTCTCTCCCGTTTTCGGAGGAGTGCTGCGTGAACCGGCGGACGCTTCTGTTGGGCGCTTGTCTTTGTTGTTGTGCTTGGACATATGGATACCTCCCTTGATTCATGAGTGGCTGCCCATGTAGTATGTCCCCACCTGTGAAATGAAAAAACACCTTGACCCGCTAAGCAGGCCAAAGTGCTTGTTTGTTGTTTTATTCCAATAAGAGAATCGAATTATTTCACGACTAATTTCGCTACCATTTTGTTATGATCCGGTCCACAAATCACGTTGCAAAAGATCGTGTACTCACCAGCTGTATCGATTTTCATCGTTTTGCTGCCATCCTTTTGGATATCTACATCCAGTCCTTGAATGCCAATACCATGATAGCCTTCTGTCGATTTGAAGTTGATCGTGAACTCTTCGCCAGCTTTTACTTCAAAGGTTTCTTGATTGAATTTCCAGTTACTAGCTTCAATATTAACCTGAGTGCCAGTAGTCGCTGCAGGAGCCGCTGCATCTGTGCTAGCAGCTTGATCCTTGTCTCCACCGCATGCTGTAATCAACATCGCAGACAATGCAACTGAAGAAACCAACAGACCCCACTTCTTGTTCACTTTGGACCCCTTCTTTCTTCTTTATCTACACTTCCATCTTACTCGAAGAAATCGAACCAAAATCTGGGATCGTGTGAACGAACCGTGACGAATTGGAGAACGATTGATGAACAGGCATGATCTGAACCTTAGATATCGGTTGGTAATTGAAATGGAGGAAAATCAGCTCGAGGGAACGGTACGCTACTATGGTTGTCCTGCGGAAGAAGCCGGGGCCAAATATGTCTGCCCACTTCCTGCGGATCTCAAGCCAGCTGCCCGTCGATAATCGTATCCTTTTCCATAGCCTGAAAAATCTGAAAGCCTTTGACGTTGCATCATTTGAACGTCAAAGGCTTTATTGCTACTGAATCTTGTACACCGTTATTTCTGGAAAGCAATTAAACCGGATCGGCAGTCTAGATGTTCCAAGCCCGCGACTGATGCCAAACACGCCAACACATACATCCTGCTTCTGACCGATATGAAAATGTTTATACGCCCCCACCGTCCGACCAAAAAAGCGAATTTGCCCACCGTGAGTATGGCCGGTCAACAGAAGATCCGCTTTCACACCTTCTTTGTAAATCAACGAAATAATGGTAGGAGAATGGGCCAAAAAAATCGTCAGATCGGCTTGTACCGTATGATGACGCGGCCCTTGTTCATTACCATAAATAGAATTATCGAACCCATAAATCAAGATACGGTTGCTGCTTCTTTCTATGAAAACACCCTCGTTTTCCAAAAACGTCATTCTCTTTTTCAACGCTTCCTTATGGGATGTGTATTCGGAAAAAGAATAAGCTCTTTTTCGAAAGCTCCCCTCTTCTCTCTCGTAATTGCCAGGAACGAAGAACATCCCAGCGTTGCTTTTTATTTTCTCAAGCTCTTCCAGCACATGCGTCAGTTGCCCGCTGTGCTGCGCCAAATCCCCCGTCACCATCACCAAATCGGGATCGTGGACATTCACCAGTTTGTGCAGCTCTCCATTCCAAAAACGTGTTCGACCATGAAGATCGGACAAGTG
This sequence comes from Brevibacillus jepli, assembly GCF_047229145.1. Classification (NCBI taxonomy): domain Bacteria; kingdom Bacillati; phylum Bacillota; class Bacilli; order Caryophanales; family Paenibacillaceae; genus Brevibacillus; species Brevibacillus jepli. The sequence continues at coordinate 9,584 of NZ_JBFEFW010000015.1, read as the reverse complement.
AATCACAGTAAGGGGGGAAACACCAGGGAGCGTCAGCTTCACTGTTCTTGTTTTGACATAAGTCGTATGATAGGCGATTAAAATCAGTCCCGCCAGGATACACAAAACAACGATTGCGAGAAGCATCATCATCTACGGAACAATCCCCTTTTCGATTAAATAAATGAAACCGGAGACGATCGCTCCCCTCGTCTCCGTCCTCGCTGTTTTTATGGAAGATAAGATTTTGCCCGATACTCCGAGAGATTAAAGGACTGCCAGCTATTGTCCTCATACAAAATCTCTTTTCGCTCCTGTACCATCGACATAAACGTTTCTTCTACCTTTTTGTCCTGTACAAGCTCCATGACGACTGGGATTGCGTCATAAGACAGCCTGCTCAAATACTCGATATCGATGGTTCCATTTGAATGGTAACGCTGAATATTGTTTTTGGCAATGATGACGTCCATATTGATATAGTTCAGAATGACGTAGCTTACGAGCGTCACGATCGCATAATACTGGATCAAGGAGAAGCCGTCGCGCCAAATTTTGAAAAGAGCAATGATAAACAACACAAACAGAAAAATCATGAAAATGTGAGCTAACAGCCGCGTATGTGTATAGCCGTAAGCATCCTCATATAGTGAAAGGCGAAAATAAGCCGATACGAGCATAAAGCCTGTGCAAATCGTCAGCATGCTTAACAGTACTTGAATCATCCGGTAAAGCATTTGTTTTGCCCGTGATGCGAAGTGCATCGTACAAAGAAGAATGAGAAAATTAATAACCGTTACCGTAACCAGCTCATTGAAGCCGTTTTTGGCATACTCGGCGTACGTCAATCCATCGGGTAAAATCCGCTTTACCCCGCTGAACAAATACGATATCTGGATGTATGTAAACGCAGTGTACACGATATTGATAATCGCAAGAATCGTCACGAGGATAATTCCGTCCCAGACGATCTTCTTGTCATCTTCAGGCACAGGCAGTACCACTGTTTCTTCTCGTTTCCCGAATACCGAATACATGTAGGCAAACACGAGGATGGTAACAATCCCGATTAGAAACATGCGGAAGATGGCTTCTAGTGAATGGATATCAATCAGCCTTCGTGGTATTTGCCCCAAAAAGTGTCCAAACACACTATCGGCATTGGAGAGCAGGGATAGTACGACCACCAAGAGAGGCACTGATATGCCCACTCCAATGAAAATTTTCTTCATCACCCCGTACTTCTCACTGTTCAGCCTACTTTTTATCCAATCCTTCGTCAGCCGAAATGGTAGTCGCGTATACTTCGGCATGTAGAGGAGCAGCGTCTCCATCATCTCCATGAAAAAGCCTGGTTCGTACCATTTCGCTCGATGGCGTTTGGTGATCAGGATCGTTTGGATCACGAATAGAAACGGAATCAGCATAAGGTTGAACAGATGAAAATGCGGATTGGAAAATAGAAAAAAAGTCAGTGCCAATAAAAAAATCGGAAGCGACAATATCCAGTCGAATGCCTGCTTTCGTGAAAAGCGTAATTGAATGCGCTGTCTAGCCTGCCAAATAAAAAGAGCGTACAAGCCAATCACGAACAACGGATAGGAGATGCCCAATCCTTGTCCATAAAACATCAAATCGAACAGTAAACCGATCCCAAATGCCCCCAGCAATAGCCACTGCAAGCCTTTTTGTTCTTGAGCAACATCCGCCAATATCTTCACTCCTTACTCATGCTTTGCTGTAAAATAACGTAAGAGCAGACTCCAAAAAGGAGCTGCTCTTGTAAGTACGTGCAAAATTGGATAAATGTTACAATTATCAACTGATCAATATCTATTTTAAATTCTCCGCAATCGCCAGTAATTCTTTTTTCGTCAGAACTGGATTGTTGGCAATCACTTCGATGAGTCTGTTTTTGTCCTCTTGATATACCTGTACCTCTTTTTGTTCTTTTCCGTCCAATAGCTTCTTAGCCACATACAATCCCTCATATTTTTGCACTTTCACTTTTTCTACGATGGCATCCTCTCCTGCTTCTTCCTCGATCCATTTCACACCCTCAAAGTTCGTGATGGCGATTGATACGTCCCCTTCCATCTCTGCTCCTTCACTCCCTTTGTACACCGTAAGGATTCTATTTATTGTCGGCTTAGGAGATACTTTTCGCATGACGATTTGTTTCTTTTCCTTCTCTGCCTCCTTGTGCATTTCTGCGAATAACTCTGGTTGGGTATAATCAAATGGATACTCGACATGCCCTTTTACAAATATGTAGCCACCCGCTATCTCTGCTGGTACCTCATAAAAGCTGCCCACTTCTTTCTGCAACAGCGGTGTGGTCAGATGTTCAACCGGAATATACGTAAAGGAAACACGTTTATCCGGATTGTCAGGGCCAGGTATATAGATTGCTGCGCCTTCTCCCGGCTTAAGCGAATTTCGAGCGTCTTCAAAGGTTTTTATACTTTCAGGGCTACTTTTTTGTAGTGGAGTAGCAGTCCGCTGCACTTTCACTACTGCTTCCCCTTTTTCATTCTTCAACTCGTATACCTTCATGGCTGCATATGCGGATGTTCCCCCGAACACAAGAATGGCTGCAACGATGAATCCCAATCTTTTTTTCATTTGCTTTCCCTCCGACCTATTTGTTTGTTCCTTGATTTTTTGAAGGACCTGATCCTTGACATCGAAATCATCGGCGGCTGCTAGTAACTGCTGTTTCCAATCATCGGGTTGCTGAGATCGAGTCATGTCTATCACCGCCTTCATTCATGAGCATGTGGGATTTGCATTTTTTCAAAGCCCGCTCATACTGTTTTCGCAACGTGGCTGGCTTCGTATCAAACAACAAGGCCAATTCGTCGTAGCTTCGGTCTTCCACCACACGCAAGATCAGGAGATTGCGCTCCTTTACAGAAAGCTTGGAAATCGCCATATGAAGAGGGTTGTTCAAATATTCCGTATCTTCCACTCTCTTCTCTCCCTCATGGCGGCTAACCGTCTGAATCCCCGCTCGCAAAAAAGTGACCACACGATTCAGCTTCGCCCTGTTCAACAGGTTCAGACAATGATGGTAGGCAATCTTATACATCCACGCTGAAAAAGAAACCGTTTGCCGATAGCTGTCCAGCTGCTCGAATGCTTTTAAGAAAACCTCCTGGACCGCGTCCTCCGCTTCCTGTCGATGCCCCAGCATGTGATAGCAGTATACGAACAGCGGCTTTTGCATCCTATCGATGATAATGCCGAATTGGTCGATATCTCCCGCTCTGACCTCCTTTATCGCCTGTTCGATTTCGTTATGATCCAAGCCCTCTCACCTCCGATTCGCACGTATAACAAACAAATCAGTCATTTTGTGACACGATTTGAAAATTTTTCTTTCCTTCGGGAAAAACCGCACAAAAAAATCCATACCACCGTATGGATTTTTATCCGTTAAGAACTTCCCATCCTATGTAAAGCAGTCTGTCTTCCCAACAAAAAAACCTCTTGAAGTCGTGTCAGTTATCTGCACGATTCCAAGAGGTCTCTGTATACTAATTTAGTCGTCGCACTTCTCCGCTTTACCCTCAGCCAAAGCTGTCTTGAAGGACGAACCACAGCCACAGGATGCGACTGCATTCGGATTCTCGATGGAAAAGCCTCCGCCCATCATCGATTCCTTGTAATCGATCTCTGTACCTTTAATGTATGCATAGCTGTCCTTATCGACAACGATTTTCACACCATTTTGTTCGAAGGTTTCGTCGCCTTCCTTCATCTCTTCGTCCCAGCCCATCCCGTAGGTAAAGCCGCTGCAACCACCTGTTCTGACACCTACCCGCAAAAACACATCGGGCTTGCCTTCTGCTGCCAGCATTTCCTTCACTTTCAGACTGGCTCGCTCTGTCAATGTAATCATGCTACTTTCCCTCCTTCACAGGCTCATCATTCCTGCACGTGTTACAACCATTATATTCAGTTTACTAAGAAACGCTTCTTCTCACAAGGTTCCCCTGCACTTTACGCACTCATTCCTACTGGCAAATAAAAAAGAAGGGTTGCCCCTTCCTATGCAAAATGTGCATTGTTTTCGATTAAATAAAATCTATACGGCTTTTTACGGTTCCCTACCTTAGACAGATTATGATCTATCTGGTTCAGTTCGTTGTGTAGTTGATCAATTTGTATGCTGTATTCGAGGACATCTGGATGATCTAACCCAAACTCTAACCCCATATTTACCATACGCTGTCGAAGGAGTTCGATTTTCTCGAGCAAAACGTCCCGCATTGTGAAGCTCCTCCTAGTAATAGATCAGTCTTTCTTACTATATTTTACAAGAACAGCTAGAATTTCGCAAACAAAAATTCCTTCATTCCCGTAATTACGCCCAAAATATGCCGATAATTGTTAGAATTTTACATATGATCACACTACCTCATAGAGAGTTGGAGAACTTATGATATTGTTCGTACTTACCAAGAGGTTTATAATATAGGTGCCTTGTTGTCCGAGATTTGCTTTTTTTCGAAGAGCTCTCTCCATTCCCAAGGAACGAAATTTCAATTGGGTACAGCTGGACAAAAGCTCTTTTCACCTAAGAACCATTGACTTTGAAAGGAAGTGTTTGGAATGGCGCTTGAAACGATTGCCATACAAGACAAATCTCTCGCCGGAATCGCTGAAAAAGTCATGCATGGCGAACGCCTTACCTTAGAAGACGGTGTCACCCTTTTTAATTCCAACGATCTTTTGACGATTGGACAATTGGCTAACGTTGTCAACTATCGCAAGAATCAGGATAAGGTCTATTTTTTGCAAAATCTGTACATCAACCCAACGAACGTATGTGAAGCTCATTGCAGATTCTGTGGTTTCCGCCGCGATGAAGGGGATGAAGGTGCCTACACGATGAGCACAGAAGAGTTGCTTCATTATGTAGAAACACGCTTCCATCCGGGTATCCGTGAGTTCCATATCGTTGGCGGACATAACCAGCACAAGCCGTTCGAATACTATCTCGACACCATTCGTACCTTGAGAAAAGCGTACCCGGATGTAACGATTAAATCGTACACAGGTGCGGAGATCGAGTTCTTCTCCCGTATTTCTGGCCTTTCCATCCGCGAGGTTCTGCAAGAGCTGATGAAAGCTGGTCTCCAAAGCCTTACTGGTGGTGGCGCCGAGATTTTGACTGAGCGCTATCGCATGAAAATGAGCCCGGAAAAAGCAAGTACGGACATGTACCTGCAAGTACACCGCACCGCTCATGAACTGGGCTTGAAAACACATACGACAATGCTGTACGGTTCCATCGAGACATTGGAAGAGCGCGTGATCCACATGCTCCGTTTGCGCGAGCTGCAGGATGACACCAACGGCTTCATGGTCTTCATCCCATTGGCTGTTCAACCGATCAAAGCGACTGCTGGCATCAAGCGCCGCAATTCTGCGATTGATGATTTGAAAACAATGGCGATCAGCCGTCTGATGCTCGATAACTTCCAGCATGTCAAAGCTTACTTTATTAACATCGGTACTCAGCTCACGCAGCTCTCTCTGCAAATGGGTATCTCCGATGCACACGGAACCTTGATTGAGGAGCGCATCAGCCACGCAGCAGGTGCACTGACTCAGCAAGCTCTGACTGTAGATGAGTTAGTTTGGTTGATTAAAGGCGCAGGCAAACGCGCACTGGAACGCGACACCTTCTACAACGTGATCAAAGAACACTAGGACATAAAAAAAGCTGATGCTCCGATTCACTTCGGGCATCAGCTTTACTAATTTAGCTCGTGCGCGACTTATCACGCTCACCAATGAACATCCTAAGAGAACAACCTACAGAGGAAAATCAGCATCCAGCTGCTCTTCTTCCTCCCGTAATTTATTCTTGATTTTCACCAGTAATTCATCGGCTGTGGGAGCTTGTACCAATGTACCGTTTACGAGCGCGAACGGCTCCATGTAGCATTCGCCACAATACCCCAGACAGCCGTACTCCAGTACGTCCACGTCCAGATCCGAATCATTTTCCAATGCATCCACGACGGATTGCGTATAAGAGGAAACATTACTCGCGCAAAATTCTACTAGTGGTTTCATCTATTGTCACCTACCGATTATTTCGACATCATCACGTACTTTATTGTACCGCGACTTTCACAAAAATCCAGCGGAGAAAACGGGAAAAAGATTCTGCTTGCATTTTTAGTGAAAGAGACTAAAAATAGAGTGGGTGCTGTAAAAAACGGACAGAAGAAAGGACTAGACCTTCTATGAAACGACTTGTGATCCTTGGTGGAGGATACGGGGGTCTTCGTATTATTGAGCGAGTCCTGTCCCCTGATTTACCAGATGACGTGTTTATAACCCTCGTAGACCGGATGCCGTTTCACGGCTTGAAAACAGAGTATTACGCTCTGGCGGCTGGTACTACACCGGAATCTCACCTGCGTGTCAATTTTCCAAACGATCCACGCCTGACCGTGAAATACGGTGAAATTACAGGCTTGGATTTGGACGAGCAGGTCGTCAATTTTGCTAACGGGGACGCCCTCTCCTACGATTGGCTTGTAATCGGATTGGGCTGTGAGGATCGTTACCATGATATCCCTGGTGCTGAACAATTTACGTGTTCAATCCAATCCATGGGAGCTACCCGCAACACATACATGGCAATCAATAATGTGAACCCATACGGAACGGTTACCGTCGTGGGCGGTGGCCTTTCCGGCGTGGAAATGGCTGCTGAGCTGCGCGAGAGCCGCCCGGACCTGAATGTACGCATTATCGACCGCGGCCAAAGCATTTTGAGCCCATTCCCGAAAAAGCTTCAGGAGTATGCATCTCAATGGTTTATTGAACATGAGGTACAGCTTGTTTCCATGGCGAATGTAACTGGCATCGAGCAAGGTGTCGTGTACAACCACAATCAGCCTGTACAAAGCGATGTTATCGTATGGACAGCTGGAATTCAAGCCAACCGCATCGTGCGCTCTCTCCCGATCGAATTAGACAACATCGGACGCGCCAAATTAAACCAGTATCATCAAATTCCATCCCATTCGAACGTTTATGTCGTAGGTGACTGTGCAAGCACGATCATCGCACCGAGCGCACAAACGGCTGAGATTCAAGGCGATCAAATTGCCCTGATGTTGAAAAAAGACATCAAAGGCGAGGACTATCCAGCTTCATTGCCTGCTCTCAAGCACAAAGGCTTCCTCGGCTCCCTCGGCAAAAAAGAAGGCTTCGCCAGCATGGGGAAAATGTCTCTGGTCGGTCAAATGGCTCGTGTCATCAAGAGCGGTCAGCTGTGGATGTACAAAAAGCATATGGGATAATACACAAACCTGTTGGCCAGATGGTCAAACAGGTTTTCTTTTTATATAATCATGGAATGGGAGGTTGATTTTTCCAGATGAATGATTATATTCAAACGATGCGCCGCCTGATCGGGCAAGAAACACTGATAACCGTGGGTTGTGGGGCGATCATCGAGGACGAGCAGGGACGTATCCTTTTACAGCAGCGTAAAGATCGGGTTAACTGGTGTTTACCAGGCGGTGTGATGGAAATTGGAGAAACCTTTATCGAGACGCTTATGAGGGAAGTACAGGAAGAGACGAATCTTATTATTGAGTCTCCTGAACTGTTTGGCATTTATTCTGGCCCATCGGGATGCCAACAGTATCCGAACGGCGACAAGATATTCAGCCTGCAAATCATATTTCGGGTAACCTCGTATCATGGTGAGCTTCGGCAGGAAGGGCCAGAGAGCCATGCTCATATGTTTTTTGAGCGGAACAGCCTCCCCCATCCACTCAATCCAGGTCAGGCAGCTTTTATTCTGGATTGGGCTGAAGGGCTTACGGGACCTATCGTCAAATAATTCAAACAACAAAACAATGATAAACCCCAAGCTGAATCCACATAATATCGGAGACCGGAAAACATCCAGCTTGGAGGTTTTTTTATTGGAGTCGAACACTTATAAGGATATGAGCGATACGCTGGAAAACAATTACATGCCGATGACTTCCTTCCGAAGTGGGGTCGAAGAGGCAGTCAGACCCGATGTCGTATGCTCTACCATTCAAATTGTGAACATTGCGCTAGTCGGCGATGCAAGGTCATGGGTTCTGGTTGATGCAGGGATGCCACAATCGGCGGATCAAATCATCGAGATTGCCAAGGAGCGTTTCGGTGAGCAAGCCAAACCGAGAGCCATCCTGTTGACTCACGGCCATTTCGATCATGTCGGGGCAGTCGTAGAGCTTGTCAAAGCATGGAAGGTTCCCGTCTATGCCCATGCGCTTGAGCTTCCTTATTTAACAGGGCAAAAATACTATCCCGAGCCGGATGGCACTGTAGAAGGCGGGCTGATTGCAAAGCTGTCGCCCTTGTTTCCAAATGAACCGATCGATTTGGGTAGCCATATTCATGCCTTGCCAGAAGATGGCAGCGTGCCTGATATGCCTGGATGGAACTGGATACATACGCCTGGACATACTCCAGGGCACATTTCTTTATTCCGTGATGAAGACAGGACGCTCCTCGCAGGGGACGCTTTTGTTACAGTGAAGCAGGACTCGTTGTATCAAGTCGTCACCCAGCAAAAGCAATTAACTGGTCCCCCTGTTTATTTTACAACGGATTGGCAGGCAGCTCGGCAATCCGTCGAAAAGCTTGCGGCGCTCGCCCCTTCCTGTGCAATCACTGGTCACGGCCCACCAATGTATGGTGAAGAGTTGGCCAATGGATTGGAGAAATTGGCTGCAAACTTTGATCGAATTGCGCTCCCAAGATATGGGCGATATGTGGATCAGGAAATGTAGATTGGCAAAAAGCTAGCACCGGAATGATGATATTACCCCCGTCAAGTAGACAGCATTAAAACTGATAGGTCCTAAGCAACCTTGGTGCGGTATTCCACCGGACTAAGGTTGTTTAATTTTGCCTGAAACCTTTCGTAATTATAAAACCGTATGTACTCATCTATAGCGGTTTTGAGCGCCTCTTCAGATTCAAAAGACTGTATGTATAGGCACTCTGATTTAAAATGTCCAAAAAAACTCTCTATACAGGCGTTATCCAAACAGTTGCCCTTTCGAGACATACTTGCTTTCATCTTGTAGTGTTTCAGAAGTTTACTAAAATGCCTAGAAGTATACTGATACCCCTGGTCACTATGGAGGAGGACACCTTTTGTTTCGCGTACATTTCGAGCTTTTTCCAATGTATCAATCACTAGTTGTAAGTCATTCCTTGCACTAAGGTGGAAAGCAATGATTTCGTTGTTGAATAGATCACATATAGCGGACAGGTATAGGTTTTTCTGTTTATACGGAATGTAAGTAATATCGGTAACCCATTTTTCATTTGGACAGGTTGCATGGAACTCTCGGTTTAAAACATTATCAGAAACCACACAAACTTCCTTTTTGCCATAAAACCTTTTCTTCTTGCGTATCTGAGCTTGTATCCCCATTTGTTTCATTAAACGATAAATCCTTTTATGGTTTGCATGTATACCATACGTCTTCTTCACCCAAATTTGCATTCGAGGATATCCTAAGATGCCACGTAAGCGTTGATGCCCTTCTAATATCTTTTCT